>DATKRG010000138.1:0-12731 GCA_035532275.1 Streptosporangiaceae bacterium
GCGCGGGTCGGCCAGCCGGAGATCCTGCTCGGGGTCATTCCCGGCGCCGGCGGCACCCAGCGGCTGCCCCGCCTGATCGGGCCCGCGCGGGCCAAGGACATCATCTACACCGGCCGGTTCGTGCCGGCGGCGGAAGCGCACCAGATCGGGCTCGTCGACCAGGTCGTCGGCGACGCGCAGGTGTACCAGGCGGCCCGCGACCTGGTCGCGCGCTACGCCGCCGGCCCGGCGCTGGCCCTGCGGGCGGCCAAGCAGGCGATCGACGACGGCCTGGAGGCCGACCTGGCCACCGGCCTGGAAATCGAGCGGCTCCAGTTCGCCGGGCTCTTCGCGACGGACGATCAGCGCGCGGGAATGCGCAGTTTCGTTGACAATGGGCCTGGGAAGGCCACCTTCACGGGGCGCTGAGGCCGGTGGGAGTGGTTCCCTGTCCGTCCCAGCAGCGCGCGAGGAGCAGCAGAGGCCATGCACCCCAGCAGAACGAGAGCGTGCCCGGCCGGGATCCGGCCATGACCGAGCCCTCCGACGCCCTGTCCCTGGAGCTGGTCAGCGCCGCGCTGCGGGCCGACAGCGCGGATGTGGCCATCTACGCCCGGGTCCTGACCGAGTCGCTGGGCGGCTCGCTACCGCCCGGTTGCGTGACGGTTGACCGGGTAAGAACCATGTCCGACCGGGTGCACGGGCGCCCGGGCGAGGTGTCGAAGATCACCGTCCGGCTCGGTGAGCGGGTGCTGTCGCTCGGCGTCCAGGCCGGCCGCGAGCCTGCCGCGGAGATCTGCCGGGAAGTACGGGGAGTCGTGCTGTCACGCCAGCCGGTTGGGTTCCAGGAGTGGACCAGCGAGCTGGCCAGGGCGCTGGTCGCGCACGCCGAGCAGAACGCCCAGGCAGCTCAGGCGCTGCGTAGGCTGGTCGCTGGGCCATAGGCACGGCCCGTTTACTGGCGGCCTGCGGGTCACGCACGAGAAGGGGGGAACGGCCCGTTCACCGTCTGCTGACCCGATGCCAGCTATGCGAGGCCGTGGAGCCCCGGATGGCGGGGCTGCCATGACCGAGGACTGGATGCCGGACAGGCTCGGGCCTTACAGCCTGCTGGACCGGATCGGCGAGGGTGGCATGGGTGTCGTCTTCCTGGCCCGCGACGCCACCGACCGCACGGTCGCGCTCAAGGTCCTGCGCTCCAGCGTGGCCGGCGAGCCCACCGCGCGGCGGCGGCTGGCCCGCGAGGTGGAGACGATGCGCCGGGTCCGCAGCCCCTATGTCGCCGAGGTGATCGACGCCGACCTGGCGGGCGACATGCCCTACATCGCCACCCGTTATGTCCCCGGCCGCACCCTTGAGGACGTGGTCACGCAGGGCGGGCCGCTCCCGCCCGCGGCGCTGCTGCGGCTGGTGTGCGGCCTCTCCGACGCCCTCAGCGCGGTGCACGCGGCCGGTGTCGTGCACCGGGACCTCAAGCCCAGCAACGTGATGCTGCAGGGTGAGGTCCCCGTGGTCATCGACTTCGGCATCGCCCAGGGGCCGGACGCGACCCGGCTGACCATGACCGGGATGTTCATGGGAACGCCCGGCTACCTGGCGCCGGAGGTGATCGAGGGGCAGCCGAGCAGCGAGGCATCCGACATCCATGCCTGGGGCGCCACCGTGGCCTTCGCCGCGGTCGGGCACCCGCCGTTCGGGACCGGTGCCTACGAGGCCATCTTCTACCGGATCGTGAACGGGCAGCCGGACCTGACCGGGGTCCCCCCGGTGCTGCTGCCGCTGCTGGCCGCGGCGCTGAACCGTGATCCCGCTCTCCGCCCGCCCGCCGTGCAGCTGAGTGCGCAGGCCGCGGTGCTGAGCCCCGAAGCTTTCGTTGCGGGAAATGGTTTTGGCAGTAACGCTATGGCGCCGCCGCTCGCGGCGATGCCGGCGACCCGGGCCGACGTGCCCGTCGGCCCGGCCGTGCCAGCGGCGCCCGGGTTCGCGCCGCCGGGGACCGCGCCCCTGGCTTCCGGCCAGCCCCCGCCCGCGGACTTCCATGACGTGCTGCCGCCCGTCCAGTACACCCCGGCCCGGTCGCGGCCGCCGGGGGCCGGTGCCGCTGCGTTCAGCCCGGGCAGCCCGTTCGCGCCCCGCCCGGCGCGGGGCAGCGCCAGCGCGCGCTGGCACTCGGGACTGGTGATCGGCACGATGGTGGTCGCGGTGAGCGTGTCGGTGATCCTGCCGGTGGTGGGGACGGCGGTCGCGCTGGCCCTGATCATGGCGCTGCGGGCCGGCGAGCTTGCCCAGCAGCGGGCGGCGGTGCGGCGTTCGGCCCGCGGGGAACGGGCGGGCGACACAGTGCTGCAGGCCGCCCTCTTCCCCTGGTACCTGGCCCGGGCGGTGCTAGGGGCGCTCCTGATGATCCCGTTCGCGCTGGCGGCGGCGGTGGTGGCGGGCGGGGCCGCGATCGTGGCCGCACCCAGCCATCAGCTGTCGCGGGCGGTCGCCGTCGCGGCCGGCACCCTGGTGGCCTTCTACGGACTGGGCCCGGGATCGGGCCGGAACCGCCGCCAGCTGCACCGGATCTACGACGCGGCGATCAGCACCCGGATCGCGCAGGCGGTCGCCCTGGCGGGGATGACAGCGCTGGCGCTTGCGGCCCTCACAGCCGCCATCTCGTGGCCCTCCGTCTACTGGCCGACGGTGCCGCCGGGCGGGTTCTGGCACTTCGGCGTGATCCACGTGCGGCGGCTGGGCAACCTGGGGATCGCGGGCCGGCTCCTGCTGGCCCACCTGCGCCGCTGGTGACCGCCCGCGGCGCCCCAGGCCAGCTGGCGGTCAGCTGGCCTGCCGGTCCGCCATCTGGGGGCGGGTGCCCTCCGGCCGTGCGGTGGCTGGCTCCGGCCGTGCGCCAGCCGGCCTGGCCAGCCCGCCGGCTGGCTTGGGCAGCACGGGCGGCTCCGGCCTGCCGGTCGGCGGCAGTGGCCTGACCAGGCCGAGCGCGATCACCTCGTTGGCCAGCCGGACCCGCCGGTTGGCTCCCTCAGCGATCCGGAACTTCTGGTACAGGCGCAGCAGGTGCTGCTTGACGGCGGCCTCGGTGACCACCAGGTCCATGGCGATCTCGCGGGCCGTCGCGGGAGCGACGAATGCCTCGTCAGACAGCGCGGGACGGCACAGGGACGTGAGCACATCGAGTTCGCGGCGGGTCAGCTCGGGACTCGCCGACCGCCGCAGCTCGACGTCGGCGGCGATGTCCTCGCGCGGGATCCCGCCTACCCGGCAGCGCGCGGAGCCGAAGCTGAGCACGTCGCCGTCCTCCAGCACCCGGCGGGCGACCAGCCGCCCATTCACCCGGGTGCCGTTACGTGATAATCCGAGGTCAGCGACGTACACGTAGGGCCCATGCCGGACGATCTCGGCATGGAGCCGGGAAACGCTCGGGTCACCCAGCTGGACGTCGACCGCGCCACCCCGCCCAATGGTGGTCACCATCTCGGACAGCGGGACGACCGCTCCGGTTTCCTCGATGCGAATGTAGGGCCCCTCCACGAGGTCCTCCTGCCTGCCTGCGTAGCTACTGAGGTCTTACGGTCCAGTTACCCTCTCGCGCCAGTGTCCTACCACATTCGGGGGCAGCGGTTCGCATGACGGGCTTGGCGGCTGGCGGAGGGCGGGCCGGGGCGAGGAGGGTTAAACCGGCGGAAGTACACTGCCGAGCGAGCCCTCCTGGAGGAACACGAAAATGGCGGACAAGCCGTCCAAGGGCCTGGCGGACATCATCGCCGCGTCAACAGCGTTGAGCGATATCGATGGCCGGAGGGGCCTGCTGTTCTACCGCGGATACGACATCCACCAGCTGGCGGGATCCGCGACCTTCGAGGAAATCGCCTATCTGCTGCAGCGCGGCCGCCCGCCCAGCCGGGGCGAACTGGCCGGTTACGCCGACGAGATAGCCGCCGGGCGCACGCTCGGCCCGCTGGCCACCGCCTGCCTGCCGGATGTGGCGGGCAGCCAGTCACCGATGGAGGCGCTGCGCAGCCTGGTCTCCCTGTCCGGCGCGGACGACCCGGACAAGGACTCCAACGCCGCCGACGCGAACATCCGCAAGGCCGCCCGGCTGACCGCCCAGCAGCCGCTGCTCGTCGCCGCTTACCAGGCCGCCAGGGACGGGGGCAAGGTCTGCGCGGCCGAGCCGGCGCTGGGGCTGGCCGCCAACTTCCTGCTCCAGATGCGGGGCACGCCGCCGGCGCCGCGTGAGGCGGAGATCTTCGACACCTGCCTGGTCCTGCACGCCGACCACACGATGAACGCCTCCACCTTCGCCGCCCGGGTCTGCGCCGCCACCCTGTCCGACATGCATTCGGCGGTGGTCGCGGCGATCGGCACCCTCAAGGGGCCGCTGCACGGCGGGGCGAACGAGCAGGTGATGCGGACGCTGACCGGCATCAGGGAAGCCGCGCCCGGTGACCCGCTGGGCGCCGTCGAGCGCGAGGTCCGCGACCGGCTCGGCCAGGGCGAGAAGATCATGGGGTTCGGCCACCGCGTCTACAAGGCCGAGGACCCGCGGGCCACGCACCTGCGCGAGATGTCGGGTGAGCTGGCCCAGGCGGGCGGCGACGACACCTACTACCGGATGTCGCGCCGGATGGAGGAGGTCGTGCTGGCGGAGAAGGGCCTGTACCCGAACGTGGACTTCTTCGCCGCCACCGTCTACCACTACCTGGGCATCCCTACCGACCTGTTCACCCCGGTGTTCTCGGTCAGCCGGATGGCCGGGTGGACCGCCCACATCATGGAGCAGCACGCGGACAACCGGCTGATCCGGCCGGACAGTGAGTACATCGGCGAGCGGGGGCTGACCTGGACGCCACTGGACCAGCGGTGAGACGCGCCGCGGCGCGGGCTGCCCGCGCGCGGGCGCCCCGCGCCGCCCAGCTGCCCTACCTGCTCGCGCTGGCGGTCATGATCGGCGGATTGGCGTGGATGTGGCATGGCGGCATCCAGCGGGTCCGGGGAGGTACGTTGGGACTGGCGGGCGCGATGTTCATCGCCGCGCTCGCCAGGCTGGTGCTGCCGGAAGCGCGGGCAGGCATGCTCGCTTCCCGGCGGCGCTCTGTAGACGTGGTGACGCTGGCCGCTCTGGCCATCGGCCTGCTGGTCGCTGGTCTCGTGCTGCCGACGCCATCGTGACCCGGGCACCCCGCCTGCGCCCGGTCGTTTTCACGGCCGGATCGCACCCGAGGGAGAAGACCAGGGCAGACAGGAGAGGAAGTCAAGGGTCATGCCCAAGATCAAGGTAGCCAACCCCGTCGTCGAGCTCGACGGCGACGAGATGACGCGGATCATCTGGAGCATCATCAAGGAGCAGCTGATCCTGCCGTATCTCGACATCGATCTGAAGTACTACGACCTGTCGGTCACCCACCGGGACGAGACCGATGACCAGGTCACCGTGGACGCGGCGAACGCCATCAAGCAGTACGGCGTCGGTGTGAAATGCGCCACCATCACCCCCGACGAGGCCCGGGTCGCCGAGTTCGGGCTGAAGAAGATGTGGCGGTCGCCGAACGGCACGATCCGCAACATCCTGGGCGGGGTGGTGTTCCGCGAGCCCATCGTGGTGCACAGCGTCCCGCGTTTCGTGCCCGGCTGGACCAAGCCGATCATCATCGGCCGTCACGCGCACGGCGACCAGTACCGCGCGACCGATTTCGTGGTCCCCGGGCCGGGCCGGGTGACGATCTCCTACGAGCCGGACGAGGGGACGGCGGCGCAGGGCTTCGAGCTCGAGGTGGCCAGCTTCCCCGGCGGCGGCGTGGCCATGGGCATGTACAACTTCGACGACTCGATCCGCGACTTCGCCCGCGCCACCATGCGCTACGCGCTCGACCGCGGCTACCCGCTCCACCTGTCCACCAAGAACACCATCCTCAAGGCCTACGACGGCCGGTTCATGGACCTGTTCGCGGAGATCTTCGAGTCGGAGTTCAAGTCCGACTTCGAGTCCGCCGGCATCACCTACGACCACCGCCTCATCGACGACATGGTCGCCCAGGTGCTCAAGGGCGAGGGCGGCCTGGTGTGGGCGTGCAAGAACTACGACGGGGACGTGGAGTCCGACGTGATCGCGCAGGGGTTCGGCTCGCTGGGCCTGATGACGAGCGTGCTGATGACCCCGGACGGGCGCACCGTGGAGGCGGAGGCCGCGCACGGCACCGTCACCCGGCACTACCGGATGCACGAGCAGGGCAAGCCGACCTCGACCAACCCGATCGCCTCGATCTTCGCCTGGACCCGCGGCCTGGCCCACCGGGGCAAGCTGGACGGCACGCCGGAGGTCACCGCGTTCGCCGAGACGCTGGAGAAGGTCTGCGTGCAGACGGTGGAAAGCGGAAAGATGACCAAGGACCTCGCGCTGCTGGTCGGCGGCAACACGCCGTACCTCACCACCGAGGAGTTCCTGTCCGTGCTCGACGGCAACCTGCGCGCGGCGACGGCCGGCTGACCCGGATGGCCGGGCTCCCGGGCCGGCTGGGCGCCGGCCCGGGCATGGATTGGAAGACTCATACCGAAGGAGAGCACCGGACATGGCCGGTAAGGGGAAGGTCAGCGTCGTCGGGGCCGGGTTCTACGGCTCGACCACCGCGCAGCGCCTTGCCGAGTACGACATCTTCGACGAGGTGGTTCTCACCGACATCGTCGAGGGCAAGCCGGAAGGCATCGCGCTGGACATGAACCAGTCGCGGCCGATCGAGGGCTTCGAGACCAAGGTCACCGGGCAGACCACCGGGCCGGGGGGCGAGGGGTACGAGGCGATCGGCGGGTCGGCAGTCGTGATCATCACGGCCGGCCTTCCCCGCAAGCCGGGCATGAGCAGGATGGACCTGATCGAGGTCAACGCCAAGATCGTCCGTAACGTGGTGGAGAACGTGGTCAAGCACGCGCCGGAGGCCGTGCTGATCGTCGTCTCCAACCCGCTGGACGAGATGACCGCGCTGGCCGCCAACGTGTCCGGATTCCCCTCGCACCGGGTCATGGGCCAGGCGGGGATGCTGGACACCGCCCGGTTCACCTACTTCGTGGCCGACAAGCTCGGCGTGCCGGTGTCCTCGGTGAAGACGCTCACCCTCGGCTCGCACGGCGACACGATGGTGCCGGTGCCGTCGGCCTGCACCGTGGACGGCAAGCCGCTCAGCAGCGTGCTGCCCGAACCTGACATCAGCGCACTGGTCGAGCGGACGCGGGCCGGCGGGGCGGAGATCGTCGCCCTGCTCAAGACAGGTTCGGCGTACTACGCGCCGTCTGCCGCGGCGGCGCGGATGGCCAAGGCGGTCGCGCAGGACGCCGGGGTCAGCCTGCCGGTCTGTGCCTGGGTGGACGGCCAGTACGGCATCTCCGGTGTCTACCTGGGTGTCGAGGCCGAGATCGGCGCCGCGGGTGTCCGCCGGGTGGTGGAGCGCGACCTGACGGAGGCAGAACTGGCGGCGCTGCGGACGGCAGCGGAAGCGGTCCGCGCCAAGCAGGCCGACGTCGCCAGCCTCTAGCCGGTGGCCTGCCCCGGGGCCGGGGCTCGGTAGGCTCCCGGCCCGGTTTTCATGATCACGGACGGTTCCCGCCCGATCGCAGTGAAGATCCCCGCGATCACGATTCACGAGGCCGGCGCCGAGCATGGCGCAACTGTTGGAAAGTCCAGCCCTTGCCCGCGGGGTCAAGCGGGCGGGTCGCCTCGGTGAAGATCTCGGCCGCCCGGCGGTAGGACATGCGGGCCCGGCCCGTGACTGGGCAGACGTGCGCGGGGTTGGCCCCGGTGGGCGCTTTCCGGTCGGTGATGAAGACCGGCCCGGCCGGCCGGCCGGCCACGAGCCAGCGCAATAGCTGCGTTGCGCCCTCGCGCCAGGTGATCAAGCTGCCGGCGTCCGGGGCACCCCGTGGGCGCGCATGGTGATGGAGCAGGTCGAGGCGGCCCACATCCAGGCCTAGCAAATCCTCGGCGGGCGCCCCGGTGTCGTGCAGCAGTCGCCAGAACGCGTGCTCGCGCAGGCTCGTAACGGCCCGGAACAGGCGTGCGACCTGCTCACGGGTCAGCGGTGGCAAAGCGGCTGGGTGGCTGGCCACGTGCCGCAGGCCCACGGTGGGATCGGCCCGGATCCACTGCTGGTCGAGCCACCACCCGGCGGCGCTGCGCAGGGCGGACAGTTCGCGGTTGACAGTCCGTGCGTCTGCGGTCGCGGTTCGTTCGGTGAGGGCAGCGGCAAGCCTGGGCCCGGTGCAAGGGTCGTCCAGCAGGGCGAGCGGCACAATCGGTGGCGTGGCCCGGCGGCGCTGGGTGCCCAGTGGCGTCGGTCGCCCCACCATCGGCCATGTCCAGCCAGTCAGCGAGATCAGGTACACACGGCGCGAGCCTGGGCTGAGGGCTGCCTGGACGAGATAGCGCCTGACTGCCTCCGCGTAGTCCACCGGTGGCGCCGCCTGCCAGGCGAGGGGCGCCGCCCGCGGTCGGGTGGGCGCTGGTGCGAGTTCGCGCATGTCTCACCTCGGAGCGGTCATTCCTGCCGCAGTAGACTACAGCGGCCTTCTTCGTGCGGTTTCCTGGCCGAGTTCATTATAGTGCGTCCGCGCCGTGCATTTACTGCGACAACTGTTGCCATTCCGAGGGTCGTGACAAGGACAGGATAAGCAATTATTCTGGCGCTCATGCCTGGTCTGAGGCAGAGTGGATGTCGTGGGTGGCCATTTCTGGAAGCCGTTTTATAGACGCAGTAAATGCGCTTGCGCCCGGGTTAGTAAAAGCGCAGTAAATGACCGGCGACCAGGTTTGCCCGGCAAGCGTGACGCAGTGCTGCGCCAGCCAGAGTTTCGCCGGTTCTACGCCGGGTACGCGACCTCGCTGCTGGGGACCGCGATGTCGTCTGTGGCCGTTGCGTTCGCGGTCCTTGACGCAGGCGGCACGGCCGCGGGCCTCGGTCTTGTCTTCGCGGCCAGGATCGTCCCGCAGGTGATCTTCCTAGTGGCGGGGGGAGTGATCGCCGACAGGGTCGGCCACCGCCGGGTCATGCTGGCCGCCGACATGACGCAAGGCTGCGCGCAGGCCGCCTTGGCGGCCGCCCTGTTCGCGGGAAAGCCGCAGATATGGGTGTTCGTCGTGCTCGCTGTGGCGCTGGGCACGGGAGAGGCATTCTTCGGCCCGGCGCTGTCCGGGCTGACGGTTCAGATCGCGCCAGCCGACCAGCTGGGCAACGCCAACGCGCTGCTGGGCATCGGCAGATCCGCGGCTAGCGTTGCCGGGCCGGCGCTGGCAGGCGTGCTGATCGCGGTGACCGGCCCGGCGGTTGTCATCGCGTTCGACGCGGCCTCCTTTGCGGTCAGTGCGCTCGCGCTGGCGTTGCTGCGCCCTTCCTGGACCGCGGGTTCTGGCACCAGGTCGCTGCTTGGGGACCTGGCCGACGGCTGGGCGGAGTTCAGGTCCCGGCCATGGCTTCTCGTGACCGCTGTCCAGTTCACCCTGTTCAACCTGCTCGTGTGGGGGCCATTCCTGCTGCTTGGGCCCGTGCTGTCGGATGAGGTCCTCGGCGGGGCCGGCGCCTGGGGGGCGATCATGGCCTGCTATGGCGCCGGGGCGGCGCTGGGCGGCTTGCTCGCGCTCGGCAGGCGCCCGCGCCGCCCAGTCGCCTCAGCGACCGCCGCGACGTTTGGGTACGCCGCTCCCTGCGCGCTGCTCGCGCTGAGTGCCCCGGTGGCGGGTGTGGCTGCCGGGGCGCTGATCGCGGGGGTCGGCTCGGCCATGGCGGGTGCCTTCGGAACCACAGCCCTGCAGCAACAGGTCCCGAAGGAGGCGCTGGCCCGCGTGAGCGCGATGGAGACCGGCATCGCGTTCGCGTTCGGGCCGCTGGCGTTCGCCGCCGCCGGCCCCGTTGCGGCCTTGGTGGGAGCCCGCGCCGTACTTGGGTTCGGGGCCGCGTGGTCCGCCCTGAGCAGCGCGGTAGTCCTTGCCCTGCCTGCCGTTCGCGCAGTGCGCTGGCGTTCGACTTCGGGCTGAGGTGCCCGCGCGGTCGGTGAGCTGTCGATGGTGGCTGCTTGTGTGTCGCCCGATCTACGGGGAAGCGCCGGTACTCATGGTGGTCCAGGCTGACATGTGACGGCCGTCGGGGATGGCCAGAGTGATCTCGTCGCGCCCGGGCCGGGCTGCGCTCACATCCGCGCTCCGGCGCGGGCCGCACCCGCATACATGTCGGCGGGCTGCCTTGATATGCCGGCGTGGACGGGGCGCCATTCGGTGACCGGGACCACTCCCGGTGGCACCAGTGGCAGCCCGCCGAACAGGGCACTGACCTGGGTATGGGTGCGGGCTGTGAGTCCGGCCGGGACCCGGGTGTTGTAGGCGGCTACCCCTTCGGTCACCGGGCCCGGTGCGAAGTCGGCGGTCAGGTGCGAGATCGCCACGTAACTGCCGGGTGCTAACGGCCGGGCCAGGGCGGTGACGATCCCGGCCGGGTCATCGGCGTCGGGGATGAAGTGCAGAACCGCGAGCAGGAGCACCGCCACGGGCCGGGCGAAGTCGAGTGTCTTGGTGGCCTGAGCCACGATGGCGGCGGTGTCGCGCAGGTCAGCATCGATGTAGTCACACGAGCCTTGCCCGGTGCTGGTCAGCAGGGCACGCGCGTGCACCAGCACGAGGGGGTCACAGTCCACGTACACGACCCGGCAATCGGGCGCGATCGCCTGGGCGACCTCATGGGTGCTGTCAGGGGCCGGCAGCCCGATCCCGATATCAAGGAACTGGCGTATCCCGCATTCGGCGGCCAGGTAACGCACCACCCGGGCCAGGAACGCCCGGTTCGCCCGCGCCCCCGCCACTACCTGCGGGCGCCGCCGGATCACCTCTTCAGCCGCCTGCCGGTCAGCCGGGTAATGGTCCTTGCCGCCGAGCCAGTAGGCGTACACCCGGGCCGGGTGTGCCACGTGGGGGTCGAAACGTGGGGCTGGATCAGCGGGCTGAAGCCCAGACATCCAGGCGGCCGGGTGCGTGGGTGCCGCATCTGGCGCGGTTCCGGGCAGGTCGTTGTCGTCGTCCGCTGTGCTGGTCACTTCTGCTCCTGTCGGCCACGTTGTGGTTACGGCGGGTGAGATCCGGTCCAGTTCCGTAGGCGGCTCGTGCGTCCGTCTTGGGGTGCTCCTGTTCTATGGAGCATAGATGGGTATACATGCGCATGCAAAGCTACCTAGTGTTTTCCCAGGCCACGGCGTCCTTACCGTGGGTCTATGAGCGAACCGCCGGAGATCAGCAACAGCGGGCCCAACCTGGTCTACATCCAGGTAGCCGACTGGATCGCCGGGCGGATCGCACGCGGCGAGCTGCAGCCTGGCCACAAGCTGCCAGCGGAGCGCGACCTCGCCGCCGAGATCGGCGTGGGCTACATGACCGTACGCCGGGCCATGCGAGAGCTACGCGAACGCGGGCTCATCGTGACTGTCGTCGGCCGGGGCACGTTCGTAGCCGAACCCCACTGACGCGCACAGCCCGCAGGTCCTTCACCCCGTTTCGGTCTGTGCTCGCCACGATGGAACGAAGAAATTGCCGTGATCATGGCGAAGCCCGGTCGGCCACGGCCAGGCGCTGGAGCGCGAGTTCGGCGTAGAGCGCCGCGCCCGCCACCAGCGCCGAGTCGTCGAAGACGACGTCGGCGGCGTGGTTGAACGGTGCGCTCGCCGGGTCGGTGCCCGGCGGGCAGGCACCCAGCATGCGCGGCCTGATGTTCGGTGGCCCACAATGGGCTTATAGTACTATGGTACTGTTGTTTAGAGAGGATGCGATGGCCACAAGGCTGGTGATGACGCGGCAGGTTCGTGACTGGCTCCACACGCTCCGCGCAGGTGACCCGGTCACAGCCGTCTCGTAGCCGAGGCGATCGACCTGCTCCTAGACGAGGGGCCGAGGCTCGGCCGCCCGATGGTGGACCGGATCGCCGGATCCCGGTTACACAACCTGAAGGAACTCCGCCCGGGCTCGAGCGGCGGCAGTGAAGTGCGGATCTCGTTCATCTTCGACCCAGCGCGCAACGCGGTGCTGCTGGTTGCCGGCGATAAATCGCGTCGCTGGCACGGGTGGTACCGCGAAGCGATTCCGATGGCGGAAACACTGTATGAGGCATACCTGAAGGAGCAGCGATGAGCGAGCAGGGGGAGTTCGTCAGCTATACGCGCGATGAGTTCGTGGAGGAATTCGTCCACCCCGACGACCGGGCCGCAATCGAGGAAGCACGTCAGCGGCGGGCGCTTCGGGTACGTTCCGAGTACCTGGCCGAGATGCGCAAGAAAGCGGGCCTGACCCAGGCTGAGGTTGCCGAGGCGATGGGCGTGTCCCAGCAGCGGGTTTCGGCGATCGAGAACGGGGCCGTCGCCGAGCTTGCCACCCTGGGGGACTACATCCGGGCTCTGGGCGGCGAACTGAAGGTCATTGCTGACTTCGGCGACTCGTGGCGACGGGTCGCCTGACCAGGGCAGTACCTGAGCGCGTTCAGTCCATGCCCTGATGCAGCCGGAAATCACTGTTATCGGGGGAAGCCTGGCCGGCTGCGGCCAGGCGCTGGAGCGCGAGTTCGGTGTAGAGAGCCGCGCCGGCCGGCAGGACCGAGTCGTCGAAGACGGCGTCGGCTGCGTGGTTGTACGGGGCGGTCTCCGGGTCGGCGCCCGGCGGGCAGGCACCCAGCATGAGGAAGGCGCCGGGCACCTGCTCCAGCACGAAGGAGAAGTCCTCGGCTCCGGTCAGC
>DATKRG010000139.1:0-50860 GCA_035532275.1 Streptosporangiaceae bacterium
GTCCACCATCACCCAGCTGTATTTCGCTGGCCGCGACCCCTACGGCGGCGCCTCGGGGCTGGTGGTGGACACGCCGCAGGCACGGCGGCGGCCACTGACAGTGGCCGGTCCGCTGCCTGGCCTATGGGGCCGGTTCGCCGAGTTGCTTCACGTGCGCTGGCTGCTGGACTTCGGCGCCTCCGAGCCGGTGCTGGCGGAGCAGCGGCGGGGCATCCCTGGCATCTACGAGGTAGCCGCGCATCCGGCAACGGGCGATCTCTTCGGCCGGCTCAAGGGGGATTCTGCCGGTGTTGAGGGGGCACTGGCGACCTCTCAGGCGTTGCTGCGGCCTCTTCTTTAGAACACAGATTCCATACTAGCCGAAAATGTCAGTGATGCTCGTTATCATATTCGTATGAGGTGATGACCGGGTGCTGGTGAGGAGGTGACCGCGATGACAGGCCAGAGCGCTCTCACCCTGACCGCGGTTTCCCCCTCCTTATCGGAGCCTGACCTCGACAACGGTGTTCCGGAGCAGTCCGACCTCTGGTCTGGCGGCCTCACGGTGGCCTGGAACAGTCTGGACATCGGGCATGTGCTGGCCGCCGCGCAGCGCCACGAAATGCATCGAGCGGGTCTGGACCTTCCGGCTTGGGGCGAGGTGGGTGCCGCCTGGGAGAGCGGGCCGGTGACCGGCCCGGAGGATGCCGCACATGGTGACGCGGTGCCCGGCGGCGACTACGGCGACGAGCACGGCGACCTGCACGGCGAGGAAGAGCTCAGCGCCGCGCTCGACGGCCGGGGACGGGTGCTGTCGGCCGCCGCTCTGGGCGGGCACATGATCATGGAACCCGGCCCGGAACTCGCTGGCTGGCTCAGCTGCGCCGGGCCCGCGGACCGGGATGAGGCGGCGCTGATCAACTCGATCACCGCGTGGCGCAAGCTGACCTCGTGGGCGCAAGCCCAGGAACTGGCCGCGGTAGCCGAACTGGCCCGCCGCCGCGGCGTCGCGGGTGCCGTGGACGCGGACACGCCGGATACGAGCGCGGCGGGCTCGGGCTCGGGCTCGGCGGGTGCGGACCTGGGGGGTGCGAAAGGGGAAGCCGCCGGGGCGGGCCGCGATCCGGTGGCAGAACTGGAGGCTGGTTTCGCGCCCAACGAGGTCGCCCTGGCTCTCACGCTCACCTCCGGCGGCGCCGAATACTGGATGGACCTGGCGGTCAGCCTGTCACGCCGGCTCCCCGCCACCCTCACGGCGCTGGGCGCGGGCAGGATCGACCTGAACCGGGCGAAGCTGATCGACCAGTACACCAGCACCCTGGATGTCGACCTCGCCAGGACGGTGGAGCGCCGGGTCCTCGCCCGGGCGGAGCACCAGACCAGCGGCCAGTTGCGTGCCTCGCTCCAGCGTGCCGTTCTGGCGGCTGATCCAGCCGCAGCGGAGCGGCGCCGCAAGGAGGCGGAGAAGAGGGCATGGGTCGCCTTGTTCGGGGACGACGACGGCACGGCATCACTGTCGGGCCGGTGCCTGCCTGCCGCGCAGGCGGCCGCGGCCTGGGCGCGGATCTCCGCCATGGCCAAGGCGCTGTCGGCGGCCGGCGCGGGCGGGGGCATGGATCTGCTGCGGGCACAGGTGTACGTAGGGCTGCTGCTCGGCACCCTTCCGCTGATCCCAGCCGCCGACGGCCAGCCCGATGACCCTCCCGGCGACCATGACCAAGGAGGAGGCGGCGGCGGCGACCCGGGAGGCGGAGTCCCAGCATGGGACGGAACCTCGCCGGACAATGGGCCGTGGGGCGACACTGGCCAGCCCAGGGACGAGGACGCGCCCCCGGACATGGAGCCGGACGATCCGGAGCCCTGCGGCCCGGGTTCCGCCTGGACCGTCCCGGGTGATTCCGCAACCGGCCGATCTCCCCCGGCCTGGCCGCCCATCCCGGTGCCGGATGTCATACCACCAGCAGCAGGCGGCAAGCGCCCGGAAGGACGAGCGGTTCTCAGCGTTCCGTGGCGGACTCTGGCCGGGCTGTGCTCCGAGCCTGGTCAGCTGAGCCGGATCGGACCGGTCACCGCGGGGGTAGCCCGGGCTCTTGCCTCGGCAGCGGCCCTGGATGGGGCCTGCGAATGGAAGGTCATCGTCGTCAGCCGGTCGGGCCGGGTGCTCGCCGTCGCTAAGGTCCGTCGGCCAGCCGGCCTCGGCGGCACCGGTGTGGTCGGCCGGATCACCCTCACCATCCCGGTCGGCCTCCTTGATCAGGCGGCGATGCTGACGGGCCCGGGCACGCTGGGCCAGATCCTGGGTGCCGCCGTCACGGCCGGGGCGAACGCCCTGGCCGCCAGATCGTCCCGGGCCAGGCCGGGTGCCTGCACCCACGAGGAAGCAAGTGCTGCTTACCAGGTTCCGGACTGGATGCGCGCCCTGGTCGAAGCGCGCGATCAGACCTGCGGCTTCCCGACCTGCCGTCAGCCGGCCTGGCGTTGCGAGCAGGACCACACCATCGCCTACCGGCTGGGTGGCGCGACCTGTCCCTGCAACCTGTCGTCCGAGTGCGCCCGTCACCACCACCTCAAGCATCTGCCGAGCTGGCGGCTCGACCAGCCGCGGCCAGGCACGCTCATCTGGACCACGCCAGCCCGGTTGCGGCACACGGTGACCGCCGATCCCTACCAGGCGTGACAGGCCAGGCAGCTGATGCAGCGAAGCACAGGCTCCCGCGAGCTCCGGTTCCTGCAGGTGTGGCGCCGGCCTCGGCAGCCCCGGTTCCTTCCGCGATCGCGGTTCGCGCGGATGAGGCGTCGGCGGGCGCGAGCCCCGGTCCCGGCGGGCGCGCCGGGTTCGGCGAATGCGTACCGGGTTCGCCACCTCCCACCGCCCAGCCACGCCACGGCCCAGGACGACTATGCTGCCAGCCCCGGTCCACACTCGCACGTCGTCCCGGTAGCGTCGCGCCCGCACGGCCCGCGGATGGTCCGCCGCGGTCACCGGGGTCAGGGGGACCGATGGCGGGCACGGCGACGACCCCGCAACGCAGAGCACGTCGATGCTGTTCACCCGGCGGCCCGAGTGCTGCGACAGCAGCGAGAGGAACGGCGGGTTCAGCGGCGCTGCCAGGTCATCGGCTGGCAGCTGGTCCATCACCCAGGCTGGGTCCAGATCGGTGAACACGACCGCGTGTGCCGTGAACCCGATGACGCCCGTGTCCCGTGATGATGACTGTGGCAGCACAGTGACCGAGCCGTCTGGCGGTGGGAAGGCGCCTGCGGCGACTTCGTTCAGCAGTTCCGCCAGCCGTCCGGCCATTGGCCGCTCCGGGCTGAACATCAGCCCAGGATCGCATGCGAGGATGCCGCAGCGAGGGTTGCGGTGGGAAAGGCGGCCGGATGAAACATCTCGTGCTGATGGTGATAGGTGCGCTGGTCGCCGTGACCGGCGCCGTCTGGACGTTGCAGGGCTTCGGCTACATCTCTGGCAGCTTCATGACCGGGGCGACGTTGTGGGCGGTCATCGGACCGGTGGTGCTGGTCGCCGGGCTGCTCATCGTGGCGCTCGGGCTGCGCGGAATGCGGCGGGCGCGGTAGCCACATCCCGGCCCGGCCGGCCGCGCCCGGCCCTGTCTGGCTGCCCGCCCGGCTGTCTGGCTGCCCAGTTGGCTGCCCGGCTACCCGGCCGGCCGCGCCCAGCCTGCGCGGTTGCCGGGCTGGCCGGCTACTCGTCCCGGGACCGCCGCAGTCGCTTGAGGTCGGAGCGGCGCTGCTTCTCGGCCAGCCGGCGCTCCCGGGCGGCCCGGCTCGGTCTGGTCGGGCGCCGGGTGGCGGGCGGCGGCGCGGTCGCCGCGGTCAGCAGCGCAGCCAGGCGGCTGGCCGCCGCCTCCCGGTTGCGCAACTGTGAGCGGTGTTCGGAGGCGGTCACGGTGATCACGCCGTTCGCCAGCCGGCCGGCGAGTGCCCGCAACGCCCGCTCCTTGAGCACTGGCCCGAGTGCGTCCGATGCGGCGAGATCGTACGACACCTCGGCCCGGCTGTCGGTCGTGTTCACCGACTGCCCGCCCGGGCCGGAGGACCGGGAGAAACGCCACGACAGTTCCTCCGGTGGGATCACCGCGCCCCGGACCTGGATCGGATCTGTCACCTACCCATGATCGGCCGTGCGGCGGCCGCTAGGCCAGTCCGGGTCACGCGGTCAGCTGAGGGGAAAGGAATCCCGCGGCGGCGGTGCGGCAGTTAGGCTGCGCCTTCAGGGCCGGCTCGCGTGGCCGGCGGGAGGGCCGAATGGACGACGGGCGTTATGTCGTCGCGGAGGGGACCCACAGCGACGGGCTGCAGTGGGTCATCTGGGCGAGACGGCACCAGCCGAGTGAGGGTGACCTGTTCACCATGATCCGGGTCACCGATGCCACGGGCCGGATCCTGCACGGGGGCGCCAGGGGCGGTCCGCCCCTGCATCCAGGTCATGTGCTCAACGTCACCACCGGCGGTGGCGACGAGGGCCCGCGATCGCTGCTCGCGCGGGTGGACCCCAGCGTCCGCCGGGTGGAACTGAGAGTCCAGGACGGCACCACCCTGGAGGTGCCGGTCTATGACTGCGCCGACGTTCCCGAGGTGCGGTTCGCCTCGGTGCTCGTGCCCCGGGAAGTGTCGCTGGAATCGGTCGCCGGGTTCGGCGAGAAGAACGAGGAACTGGAGCGTTTCGACCTGCGCTTCTATCAGGGCCGGTGGGAAGAGCGGCATTGAGCCAGCCGGCCGGGCCGCCACGCTGCGCGGTAGGTGTCCCGAACGTGGGCGCGTTCGGTGACCCCGCCCTGCTGGTGGCCCTCGCCATCGATGCCGAACAGGCCGGGTGGGACGGCTTCTTCCTCTGGGATCACCTGCTCTGGCGCGATCAGCAGTGGCACGTCGCCGACCCGACGGTGGTGATCAGCGCGGTGGCGGCCCGTACCCAGCGGATCCGGATCGCGATCATGGTGAACCTGCTGGCCCGGCGGCGAGCCGCCAAGGTGGCACGCGAGGCCGCGACCCTGGATGTGCTGTCGGGAGGCCGGCTCATCGTCGGGGCCGGGCTCGGATCGCTGCCCACCGAGTTCACCGCCTTCGGTGAGTCCGCCGACGCGAGGGAGCGGGCGGGCAGGCTCGACGAGTCCCTGCACCTGCTGGACGCCTTCTGGAGCGGCCAGCCGGTGCACCACCGCGGCGAGTACCTGACCGTGTCTGACGTCACGATGCTGCCAAGGCCGGTCCAGCGGCCCCGGATCCCCATCTGGTGCGGCGGGCGCTGGCCGAACAAGCCGCCCTTCCGCCGCGCCGCCCGCTGGGACGGTGTCATGCCCACCCACAGCGGTTATGGCCTGGGTGAGACCATGCCCCCTGACGACCTGCGCGCGGTCGTCGGCTACACGCTGGCGCACCGGACGGCGGCGGGTCCTCTCGACGTCGCCCTGGAGGGCCGCACCGACGGCTCTGCCGCGGACCGCGGCGCCGGGCACGTCGCCGCCTACGTGCCCGCGGGCCTGACCTGGTGGATCGAGGCGCTCGGCTGGTGGCGGGGCACCCCGGCCGACGCCATGGCCCGGATCCGGCAAGGCCCGCCGGCGCTGCGCTGACACGGGGAGGCCGGGCCGGCAACGATGCGCACATCAGGATCCACCCGCCCGGGTGAGCAACCAGTACCCGTACCGGCCGCGATGCGGTACCTTCGTGAGTTCCCGCAGCCCACACCCCTCCTGAGTACACCAGGGCTGCGCCTGCCCCCCGAGGTGACGGCATCGACGAACACTTCGGCGTGCACGGGTACCGCGGTCTGCCGCTGGCTGGCTCACCGGCCGGCCGGCTGCAGGACCACACCACCCGGATGCTCGCCGGCGGCACGCTGCCGCGCTGCCCACATCCGGACGAGCCAGCGTTCTGGTACCTGCCGGCCGGCGTGCTGACGTGCGCGCCCTGCATGGGCCAGTTCATCGCGGCCGCTGGCGAGCCGGCCGCCTGCCATGTCTGCGGCGGGCCGTCCGCGGCGATCGCCGCCTGGGTCGCCGGGGGTGTCCCCTGTATCGCGGACCTGTGCCAGCAATGCCACGCCAACGGGCTGGTTCCGCTCGTCCCGAACTGATTGGCCGGCCCGCGCCGGGTACCCCACGATGGGGGTGACTCCCGGTGAAGGCGAGGTCGGCCAGATGGCCGGACGGCAGGAACCGCAAGCGCTTAGCAGGCCCGGCCAGACCGCCGGTCGCTGAACCGGTGGGCCATCGGGTCGGTGGCCTGGATGTGCTCAGGGTTCCCGCTCGGGCTGATCCTGCTCAGCGGCGCCAGCTCGGCACCCTCGTGCCTGGGCGGGATCGACTACTCGGTCCCGCCCACCTACCCGGCCGGCAGCGGGCAGACCTGGGTCGCCACCTACACCTGCATGGACGGCGGAACCGTCCGCAAGCCGGTGCCGTCAGAGTCGCTGGCCCGGGGCTGACGCCTCCGGGGCCGGGGCGAGGGCCGGGCGTGGGTGCAGCGAAGCCGGGGACGGGCGGCGGTGTGCGACCAGGAACGACAGCCCGCCCATCACGGCGGCGACCACCGCGCTGGCCGCGTACAGGGACGGCAGCGACAGGCCCGCGGCCCGGAGCGGGCCGGCGCCGAAGGCAGCGAGCCCATAGCCGGCCTGGTAACACGCGATGACCCAGCCGGCCACCGCGCCGGCCACCGCTACCAGCTTCTCCTGCCCGAAACTGATCGTCAGCGGCAGCAACGCCGAGCAGCCCAGCCCGGCCAGGGCGAACGCCAGCACCCCCAGCGCCGGAGCCCCGGCAGGCAGGGACGCGATCAGCACGAACGCCCCGGCCAGCAGGAACGGCAGCAGGTGGTAGGCGAGCCGGCTCGGGAACCACCGGCCGATGAGGGCGAACAGCAGCCGGCCCACGGTGACCATGGTCCAGAACACCATCAGCGCAAGCGAGGCCACCGTGGCCGACACCCGCAGGGATGTGAGGTCCAGCTGCGACCAGTTGCCGTTCATCGTTTCGCAGAATCCGTACAGCACGGCGAACACGGCGAACGGCCAGAACCGGGCCCAGCCCGCGCGGGCCGGTGGCTGGCCGCGCGCGGCCGCGGGCTGAGCCGGGGTCCGCAACGGCAGCCGCACACTTACCAGCAGCAGGATCACCAGCAGCGCGGCGGCCAGGACCGGCAGGCCGACCCAGGCTCCCAGGCCCACGAAGATCGCCACGAACACCGGCGCGAGCGCGGTGCCCAGGCCCAGCAGGGCGTTGAGCACGAGCACCGACCGGTCCACCGCCCCCGGGTGGAAAACGGCCGTGAACGTGTTGACCACCGGCACGGTGAGCCCGAAACCCGCACCCAGGCATGCCGTCGCCGCCAGCAGCAGCGGGTAGGTGACGGACTGGTCGGATTCGGCGAAACGGCTGACGATCAGCAGTGCCATCGACACCAGATCGGCCGCCAGCCCCACCAGGTAGACCCGCTTGCTGGTGAACCGGCGTGCCAGGGTGGCCGCGGCCAGCGACGTGGCGATGGCGGTGATCACCTGCGGGATGAACATGTTCCCGTACTGGCTGGTGGACAGGCCGTAGGAACCCGGCGAGGTGAAGATCGTGCTGGCCGCCGGGAAGGTGACGAGGACGATGCCCTGGACCAGGCCCGCCGCGTAGACGGTCAGCTTCTCGGCCCGGGTGGCCGGGCTGGCCGGCTGGCCGGTCACCGCGTGCACGGCGGCGAGGGCGTGGCCGCTTGCGGGATCCGCCAGGCGGTGGCCGCGGCGGCGACGAGTTCGGCGGTGGTCCGCAGCCCGGCCGGCCCGGCGACCTGGTGGTTGGTCAGGAAGGCGTGGACCATCCGCAGCGCCATCGGGTCGCCGAGCAGTTCACCGTGCACCGCCGGCACCACCAGCACGTTGGGTGGCAGGCTGCAGGCGGGCAGGGTGACGGCGTCGGCCAGCGGGACGAGCTCCAGCCAGCGGAACCGGTGGTGCCGGGCGGCCGCCGCCGCGAACCTGGCGCCGACCTGGTTGACCGAGCCGATCAGTGTCTGCGCCCCGGACGTGCCGAACGGCGACAGGCCCCCCACGAACCAGACCACCGCCTGCAGCTCGGTGCCGGGCACCAGGGCCGATCCATCGCTGACCGGGTAGCTCACCTGGCCGGGGGCGACGATGGGGCTGAGCAGGACGACCGAGGCGACCGGGACGTCCGGGTGCTCGGCGAGCATGGCGTACACGCCCAGCGTGCCCTCGCTCTCGGCGACGATGTCGACGGGCTTGCCGGACCTGGCGTGCAGCCGCCAGACCTGCGCGGCGATCCGGTCGCCCAGCACCGGCAGCGGCAGGTCGCTGGCGGCTGGGCCATAGGGCAGCGGGTTGCCGGCTGGGTTCAGCCCCCGGTAGGAGAACTGCTGCACGAAGGTGCGCGGCATCGCCCTGGCGAGTGACTGGCCGCGCGAACAGCACCATGATCCGAAGCCGGGCACCTCCAGCACAGGCGGCCCGCTGAACCGGGCTGGCCCGGCCCTGGCTGGCCCGGCCCTGGCTGGCTGGCTCGCCGGTGCGCCGCGGGCGGCGCTCGTGCGCACCGCGACCGGCTCCCGCCCCTGGCCGGCCGGCGGTGCCGGGCCAGGGGGCGCGTTGACCAGGAACGCCAGCCTGGTCACCAGGATGACGACCGCGATCGCCGCGATGGTGGCCAGCGGCGCCACCGGGATCCGGTGCCGGCCCTCGTGCCCGCCGCCCCCGATGCCCGCGCCGCCGCTGTCGGCCCCAGTGCCGGTGCCGGTGCCAGTGCCAGCGACACTGCCAGTGCCGGCGACACTGCTCGTGCCGCCGGCGGTCTCGTGCACGGTGATCCGCGCGCTGGCGCGGGCGACGACGGCGGTCAGCCCGTACCAGGCGCGCGCGTTGACCAGCCCGGCTAGCCCGCAGACCAGGATCGCGCCAGCGGTGGGCAGGCGGCTGACGACCGTCGCCGCCACCGACAGGGCCACGAAATCAGCGAGCAGCCACCCCACCGCCGTCAGTGGGGGCAGCATCCGCCACCAGGTGGCCGCGATCCCGCCGTGGCTGAGCGGAAGCGCGATCAGCAGCATGACCGGCAGGGTGGCCAGGAAGGGCCAGGAGAAGGGGAGGATCGCCACCCCGAGGGTCAGGCTCACGACCGGGGACATGAGCAGGCAGGCGAACACGGTGAAGCCGAGCGCGCAGCGCAGCGCCGCGAGGGGGCCGGGCGCCGCCAGCCCGGCCGGCCAGGCCAGCCGAACCAGCAGCGCGATCACTACTGACCGTGCCAGCAGCAGCCCGGCAAGCAGCAGGGCGAACTCCAGCCAGGACCGCTGGCCGCTGTACAGCCAGCGCAGATCGTGGAACACCGCCAGCGGGGGCAGCGCGGTGAGCTGCGGCGCGAGCGCGCGGGCGGCTGGGGCGACCGCGGCGAGCAGGGCGGCCTCGGCCATCGCGGCTACGCTGGCGAACGCGATCAGCCCGCGATGCGCCAGGAAACCGTCCGCTGGTGCTGGCCCGTTGTCCATGCCCCCCCGCAGGCAGGATCGACCACCTGGCGCCCGCGGGCCGGTTCTGCCCCGGTTCTGCCCCGGTCAACGGGAGCCCTTTAGCTATGTTCCCGATTGTCCCAGTGGGCTACCTTCATCACCGCTCTGGGGGGTCAGCGGCGGGGTTCAGAGGTGGGGGTCAGAGGTGAGGGTCAGAGGCCGGGGCTTCAGAGGCGGCCGGCGTCCACGATGCGGCGCAGGAAGCGCCGGGTCCGCTCGTCCTTCGGGTTGGTGAACAGTTCCGCGGGCGGTGCGTCCTCGATGATCCGTCCCTCCTCCAGGAAGCACACCCGGTGGGCGATGTCGCGCGCGAACCCCATCTCATGGGTCGCGATCACCATCGTCATGCCGCTGGCGGCCAGTTCGCGGATCACGTCGAGCACCTCGGCCACCAGTTCCGGGTCGAGCGCGCTGGTCACCTCGTCCAGCAGCATGATCTGCGGCTTCATGGCGAGCGCCCGGACGATGGCAAGCCGCTGCTGCTGGCCGCCGGACATCCGGTCCGGGAAGTCGGACTCCCTGCCGAGCAGCCCGAACCGGTCCAGCAGCGCCCGGGCCTCGTCCTGCGCCTGCGCCCGCGGGGTGCGCAGCACCTTCGTCGGCGCGAGCGTCACGTTCCGCAGCACGTTCATGTGCGGGAACAGGTTGAACGACTGGAACACGATGCCGACATGCCTGCGGACCAGGTTCTGGTCGATCCCCGGCGCGGTGACCTCGGCGCCCCACAGCCAGATCCGGCCCGCGTCGGCCGGCTCCAGCAGGTTCGCGCACCGCAGCAGCGTCGACTTGCCGGACCCGGACGCCCCGATCAGGCACACGACCTCGTGGGTGGCGACCGAGAGGTCAACACCCTTCAGCACCTCGTTCGGGCCGAACGACTTGCGCAACCCCTCGATCCGGATCGCCTCGGCTCCGCCCGGAACCGGCGCGGCCCCGGTCCCGGTCCCGGCCGGATCTGGCGCGCTCACGTGGTGGCCCCTGCCAGGCGGCGCCGCCGGTCGCGCTCGATCAGGCGGTCGGTGAACCGGGCGAGCGGGATGGTGAGGATCAGGAACAAGATCGCCGCCACCGTGAAGCTCGAGTAGTTGAACTGGGAGCTTGCGTAGATCTGCGCCGCCTGGTTGGCCTCGATCGCCCCCAGCACACCGACCAGCGCGGTGTCCTTCTGCAGGCTGATGAAGTCGTTCAGCAGCGGGGGAATGATGTTCCGCACGGCCTGCGGCAAGATCACGTAGCGCAGCGCGACCGGCTGGGAGAGCCCGAGCGACCTTGCCGCGGCCACCTGGCTCTGGTGGACCGAGTTCAGGCCCGCCCGGTACACCTCCGACACGTAGGCCGAATAGGAGAGCACGAGCGCCGCGGCCCCGTAGACGGAGTTCGACTGGCTGGAGATGAACGGCAGGCTGAGGGCGGGGATGCCGAGGCCGATCGCGTAGACCACCAGCAGCAGCGGCACGCCGCGGAACAGGTCGACGTAGGCCATGGACAGCACCCGCAGCGGGAACAGCACGGGGCTGGTGGACTGCCTGATCAGGGCGATCAGCAGGGCGAGGATGAGGATGAGCACCTCGGCCACCAGGAAAATCCTGATGTTCAGCCAGAGCGCGGCGCCCACCGAGTAGTAGCCCTTCTTCGGGTTGCCGATGAAGGACTGCCACATGTTGGTGGGGCTGAAGAAGGCGTGCCGCACCGTGGCACTGCCCGGTGCCAGCAGGAAGACCGCCACCAGCACGCCGAGCACCACCAGCGTGCTGACCGTGGAAACCACGGTGGCCCGGCGGCCGCCGCCACCTCCGAGCAGGCGGGGACTGCGGCTGCTGAAACCGGCCAGGTCAGGCCCCTGCCAGCCGCCACCCATGCTCGGGGCCGGCGGGCCGGTGGCGCCCTGCGGGCCTGGCTGGGGTTCGTCCATGCGTGCCCGCGGTTACCGGAGCTGTCGCAGGGTCAGGGCTTGATGGTCGGGACGCTCAGGTAGATCTGGAGGTACTGCCGCTGCAGCGACTGCAGGGTGCCGTTGCTCTTCAGCGTGGCCAGTGCCTTGTTGACGCAGGGGACGAGCGGGTTGCCCTTGCTGAACAGCAGGCCATAGTGCTCGCCGGTGCTGGGGAACTGGCCCACCATGACCGAGCCCTTGATCTCCGACGAGGAGATGAACTGGGCCGTCGGCGTGTCGGTGACCAGCGCCGCGATCTGGTGGCTCTGCAGGGCCTGCTTCACGTCGTTGAGCGTGTTGAAGACCTTCGGCTGCGACGTCGGCTGGATCTGGCTGGTGATGAAGGCGAGGCTGGTCGTGCCGATCTGATCGCCGAACACGTAGCCCTTCAGGTCGGCCGGGGCGTGCTTGGTCACGATCGGGGTTCCCTTGAGGGCGACCAGCGCCTGCTGCACGTCGTAGTAACTGTCCGAGAACGACACCGCCTGGGCCCGCTGGGGCGTCACGGAGATCTCGTTGATGTCGAAGTCGAACTTCTTCGGCCCGGGCGCGTAGGAGTTGTTGAACGGCTCGTAGGCCCACTTCACCTGCGCCTGGCCGAACCCGAGCTGGGCGGCGACCGCGTAGGCGACGGCGCTCTCGTAGCCCTTGCCGTTGGCCGGGTTGTTGTTGATGAACCACGGCGGGTAGACGGGCTTGTCGGTGGCCACGGTCAGCGCGCCCGGCTGGTAGGTGAGCTTGCTGATCGCCGAGCGCGAGCAGCTGAGCGGGCTGGCCGAGCCGCTGGGGCCGGCCGAGGTGCTGGAGCTGGTGCTGCCGCAGGCAGCCAGACTGGTGAAGATGGCCGCGGCGGCGGCCGCAGTCATGATGCGCCGCATGGAAACCGTCCCTACCCCGTCGGCCGAGCGCAGGTCACGCCCGATGATCGTCGGCGCGAAAGCCTATCGTTTCCGCCACGTTTACCCAAGTACCGGGCTCGCCGGCTAGCTGTCGGCGGCGAAACGGAGGTAGCGCTCCGCGGACCGCCGGACCGCGGCGGCCCCGTCCGCCGCGACGTTCCGCCGCCACCAGGCCCCGTACACGCGCTCGAACGGGTAGGGCTCGAGCAGGGACAGCGCCCGCCGGATGGTGGCGGGACGCTCCGGGATGAAGTTCGGGTAGCTGAACATGAAGCTGACCCAGCGCCGGTCGGGCACCACCTGGACGATGTCGCCGGACAGCAGCGCCCCCGCCCCGCCCTCGCCGTCCGCCCAGTGCAGCACCTGGCCGCCGGCGAAATGCACACCGAGGTTGATGAGCGTGAGGCCGTCGCCGACCGGGTGGGTGTCGCCCTCCCAGAACACCACTGCCGGGTCGGGCCGGCCGACCCACGCGCGGTCGGCGGCGTGGATGTACACCGGCGCCCCGAACGCGTGCGCCCACTCGATCATCGACCCGTAGAAATGCGGATGGCTGATCGCGATGGCGCTGATCCCGCCAAGTTCGCCGACCTGGCTGACCAGCTCGTCGTCGATGTAGGTGATCATGTCCCAGAGCACGTTCCCGCCCGGGGTGCTGACCAGCAGCGCCCGCTGGCCGATGGCGGTGGCCGGCTCGGCCCCGATCCCGGTCACCCCCGGTCCTTCCGCCGCGACCCGGCCGCGATGCCCGGCCGCGGCGAGCTCGGCCAGCGTGGTCCACTGCTGGCCGTCCCAGCCGACGTACTGGCGTTCGTCCAGGCAGATGGGGCAGTCCTCGCGGGCGGCGCCGTACTGCACCCCGCAGGTCCGGCAGATGGGAAAGTCAGTGCTCATAACCCAGGTATAGCGAAACGAGGCCAGGGCGCCACCCCCGCCCCTCGCTGGCGGCGACGCGCAGGGCTGGCCAGCTGCCGCGGGTGGGCGGGGCCGGCCGCTTCGGCCCCCGGCGGGCAAGGTCGGCCGCTTCGGCCCCGGGCGGGGCGGGCTCAGCCGCCGATCCGGGCCAGGCCGCGCGGGAAGGAGTGCAGCGGCTCCCAGCCGCCGTCGGTGACCAGCACGAGTTCCCCGGTCTGCACCCCGGCCCGCTCGTCGGGCGTGATCACGTTCGGCTGGATCACCACCGTCATGCCCGCCGCGAACGTGAAGTCAGGCGCCTGGCGGGACTCCAGGCCGGCCCGGGTGATCACCGGCGGCAGGTAACCGCCGCCGTAGCCGTGCACCAGGTCGTCGTAGATCGTGTAGCCGGCGCGCAGGATCACGTCGGCGGCCGCCGTGGCCAGGTCGTGGGCTGTCGCGCCGGGCCGCAGCCGGGCGGCGACGGCGTCGAAGGCCGCCTCGGCCACGCCGTGCAGGTCCCGGTAGAGCGGCGTGGGCGGCGCGGCGATGGTGAAGGTCCGCAGCAACTGCCCGGGGTAGCCCTGGTAGCTGGCGCTGACCTCGCAGCTCAGCGCATCCCCGGCGGACAGGCGGCGGGCCGACGGCCACTGGGCCGGCACGCACAGGTCCGGCCGCGCCATGGCCGTCACGCCGAGGTAGTGGATGTGGGTGAGGCCGCCGGCGGCGATGTACGCGCTTTCCAGGCTGGCGCAGCATTCCGCCTCGGTCATGCCCGGCCGGGCGGCGTCGGCCAGCGCGGCGACCGCGTCGTCGCTCATCGCCGCGCCCCTGCGCAGCCAGGCGATCTCCTCGGCGGACTTGACCAGCCGCAGCCGGGTGTAGTCACGGTCGAGGAAGACGACCTCGCCAGCGAGCGCGGCCAGCCGGGCGCTGGCCCGGGCGGGCACCGGCCCGATGACACCCAGCCGCCCCGGCTGGCCCGGCTGGCCCGGCGGTCCCGGCGGGCCAGCACTGCGCCCGCCGTCCCGGCTGGCGATGGCGTCCAGTGCCGCGTCCAGCGCGGAATGCCCGCCAGGCCTGACGTCGGCGTCCGGGGCCAGGCGGCGCGCGTTCGGCACGTGATTGTCGAAGCACACATACATCACGTCGCGCTCGCCGGGGGTGAACAGCAGCGCTGCTTCCCGGGTGACCGGCCAGCCGGTCAGCCACGGAACCGCCGACCCGGACCGGTCGAAGCCGTAGACGAGCGCGTGGCCGATCCCCTGCCCGGCCAGCAGTTCGGCGAGCGCCGCCCGGCGGCGCGCCATCTCGGGGGCGGAAAAGAGGGGGTAGCCGGCGGGCGGCGGAGCCGAGGACGCCGTGGGCGGCGGCTCGCGGTCTGCGGCCGACGGCCGCTCCGCCTCGCCAGCCGACGCGCTCAGTGCCTGGCCCAGTAGTCGTCGTCGGCCATGCTGGCGGCCATCTTCTCCGGGGTCTCGAAGCCGGGCGCCAGCGAGGCATCGGTGCCCGCCATGACCTCGTGGTGGCCGATGTTCAGCATCCGCAGCCAGCTCTGCTGGCCGAAGGTGAGCCCGATGAAGCAGCCGAGCTCCACCAGTTCGGGTTCGCTGAAGTGGCTGTGCATCCGCGCCCAGAACGCGTCGTCGGTGGGCAGCTTCCAGGCGATGGCCTCGGCATAGGCGAGCGCCGCCTTCTCCCGCTCGCTGTAACGACCGGACTTCTCGAAGTTCAGCAGCTCGTCGTACTTGGCCTCGGACAGGCCCTGCCCCGCCGCCTGGACCGAACGCTGATTGCCGCAGTACTCGCAGTTCACCGAGCGGGAGATGTAGACCCGGCACAGTTCTTTGAGCTGGTGGTCGCAGACGCCGTGGCGGAAGATGTCGCCCCAGGAGTTGGCGAAGAACCAGAAGCAGGCAGGCACGTGCGCGCGGATCGCCGAACTCTCCGGCCGTGGGGTTCCCTCGCGGCTGCAGCGCTCCATCTCTGCCCGCATCGGCTCGTCCATCTGGTCCAGGGGCACATAGCTGATGCGCTGGCGGTCGGCCATCGGGGCCTCCCCTTCCGCGTCGCTGGGAAATAACTCTTCATTATCAAATGACCAGCGGCCGCCGCGTTACGCTCCCACCTGTGAATGTAACGGCCAGGTCAAGCGGGGTAGCGCCGTTCATCGGCCGGGCCGCTGAACTGGTCCTGCTGGCACAGCGTGCGGCCGAGGCCAGGCAAGGCTACCCGCGGGTGGTGCTGGTCGAGGGGGAGGGCGGCTTCGGCAAGTCCACGCTGCTGACTCATGTGCTTGGCGGGCTGGCGGACACCTGCCTGCTGCGGGCCAGCGGCGAGGAGGCGGAGTCGCTGCTGGGCTACGGGGTGGTCGCGCAGCTGGCCGGCAGCGCCGGCTGCGGCGGCTGGCCGGGCCTGCAGGTGGCGCCGCAGGCGGATCCGCTCGGTGTGGGAGCCGACCTGGTGGCCCTGCTGGGCCAGATCCAGGGCGGCGGGAAACTGGTCGTGGTCGCCGTGGACGACCTGCACTGGGCCGACAGCGGGTCGGCCACGGCCCTGCTGTTCGCCCTGCGCCGGATGCAGGGTGACCGGGTGCTGGGGCTGATGACCGCCCGGCCTGGTGAACTGGGCCGGCTGGGGGAGGGCTGGAGCCGCTTCGTCTCCGGTGACTACCGTGCCAGCCGGATCAGGCTCGGCGGCCTGGCGGCCGGGGAGATCGCAGCCCTGGGCCGGGCGCTGGGCACCGCTGAGGTGTCCCACCGGGCCGCCGCCAACCTGCGCGCGCACACCGGGGGCAGCCCGCTGTACTGCCGGGCGCTGCTGGAGGAGACCGGCCCGCGGGAATGGGAGGGCGACCTGGGCGGGCTGCCCGCTCCCCGTGGGCTGGCCGGGATCATCGCGGCCCGGGTGCGGGCTCTGGACGAGCCGGCCCAGCGGCTGGTCGAGGCCGCGGCGGTGCTCGGGTGCTCGGGCAACCTGCCCGACGCCGCCGCGCTGGCCGGGCTGGCCGACCCGGTCCCGGCGCTGGACGAGGCGGTCCGGGCGGGCCTGGTGCGGCTGGAGCAGCGGCCGGAAGGCGCCCGGGTCGTCTTCGCTCACCCGCTCGTTCACCGTGCCGTCCATGACAGCCTCGGCCCGGCGCCGCGCCGGAGCCTGCATCAGCGGGCGGCGCGATTGCTGGACCCGGCGGAGGCGCTGGCTCACCGGTTCGCTGCCACAGTCGGGCCCGATCCGGGGCTCGCGGCAGACCTGGAAGCCGCTGCCCAGCGTGCCGTCGCCGACGGCCGGCCGGCCCAGGCGGCGGCGTGGCTGGCGAAGGCATCTGTGGCCTGCCCCGGTCCGCAGCAGCGTGACCGGCTGCTGCTCGACGCGCTGGAAACGCTCGTGCGCTGCGGCGATGTGGCCGCGGCCGAGGCACTGGCACCCCAGCTGGAGCGGGTCGCACTGGGTGCCCGCCGCAGCGCGCTGCTTGGCCACCTCGACCTGCTGGCCGGCCGGGCGCACAGCGCGCAGACGCGGCTTACCCAGGCCTGGGATGAGCATGACCCGGCCGGTGAGCCGCTGGTCGGGGCGCAGGCAGCGTTCCAGCTGGCCATCTGCTGTGCCCTGTCCGGCCGCCCGGAACGGTCGGTCACGTGGGGCGAACGCGCGGTCGCCGCGGCCAAGGGGGACGACCTGCTCCGCCAGCACGCCCTCGGCGCGCTGGCGCTGTCACTGGCCAGCGAGCACCGGGGGGCGCAGGCGCTGGCCAGGCTGGACTTCCTGCCGGAGTCCCCGGCGGAGATCCCGCTGCCGCTGACCGACGTCCTGGTCAACCGGGGCATGGTGCGGGTCATGACGGAGGACCTGGCGGGCGCGGTGGCCGACCTGTCGGCAGCGGCCGGCCGGCTGCGGGCCGGGGCGCGGCTGAGCTACGCCGGCCAGTGCCTGGGATACCTGGCCGAGGCGGAGTACCGGCTGGGCGACTGGGACGACGCAGTGATCCACGGCGAGCTCGCCGTGTCGCTCGCCTGCGACGCCGGCCGGACCTGGGATCTCAGCTTCGTGCACGGGTTCGCGGCGCTGGTACCCGCCGCCCGCGGGGACTTCGAAGCCGCCGCGGCCCATGTCGAGGAGGCTGGCACGGCCGCCCGCTCGTTCGGGGCCGGGATGGCGATCACCGCCTGGGCGACCGCGCGGGCTGCGCTGGCCGTGGCCCGGGGCGACCACGACGAGGTGCTGCGGGCCGCGGATTCCGTACGCGGAACCGGGCGGGCGGCGTTCTTCGGCAGCCTGGGGCTGTACGGGTGGCGGCCGCTGGAGATCGGGGCGCTCATCGACGGCGGGAACCTGGCGCAGGCGGAGGGGGCATTGGCCGACCTGCGAGCCTCGCTCACCGAGACCAGCCCGGCGTCGCTGCGGATGGCGGCGGCCTGGCTGTCCGGCTCGCTGGCGATGGAGAAGGGCGACGCGCCGGGTGCGGAACGGGCATTCGCGGCCGCCTGGCGGCACGCCCACGGTCTCGCGCTGCCTTTCCAGCTCGCCCGGCTGGAACTGGCCGACGGCCGCCGGCTGCGGCAGGCGGGCAGGCGGCCAGAGGCGATCGGACGGCTGCGGGCGGCCCGGGCCCGGCTGGCCGGCCTGGGTGCCCGGCCCTACCTCGCGGCGTGCGACGCCGAACTCGCGGCCTGCGGGGTGCAGGTGCGTGGCGACAGCATGCCGGAGGCCCTCGGGCTGACCCCCAGCGAACTGGCGGTGGCCCGGCTGGTCGCGGTGGGGCGGTCGAACCGGGAAGCCGCGGCGGAACTGTACGTCAGCGTGAAAGCGATCGAATTCCACCTGGGCAATATCTTCGCCAAACTCGGCATCCATTCCAGGCGGGCGCTCGCTGAGCGGCTCGCCGACCGGGGCGGTGAAGGGCCCGGCGACGGTGCTTCCGAGCCGCAGCCGGCCCCGGCAGCGGCGGCCGAGCTACGCGCCTGACCTGCGAGTATGGTGAGGGCGAGCGCCTCCAAACGGGGCGTTATCTGTACCCGGTACGGCCTGGCCGGCACACTCCGGATTCAGTACTAGGGACAAAACTAGGGTCGAACCTAGGTGTCTTCCTAGCGAAAGATCCTGGCGCACCGGCAAAAATGTCCGCTGCACCCGTGCCGCGGCTGCGCGCTGCTCAGCGGCCGCCCACCCGACATGGTGGACGGCGATCGGGCAGGAGCGGCGGCCCGCCCCGGGGCAGTGAGCCAGGGCGCGGGGCGAGGCCCCGGCCAATTCAGGAGGCAGATAGATGAACTGTTCACAGTGCGGTAACACGCTTGCCGAGGGGTCGGTGTCGTGCCCGCAATGCGGTACGCCGGTACCAGGCGCCCCGGCGCAGATGTCCGGTGCCCCGGCCGGCGGCGGTGCCGCGGCCGTGTCCCTGCAGGGGTTCAACTTCAACATGGCGCGGGTGTCCCAGGCCGACAAGATCACCGGTATTGCCTCGGTGGTGCTCCTCATCGCACTGTTCCTGCCGTGGTTCAGCTGGAGTGACGCCTTCATCAGCATCTCGGTGAGCGGCATGGCGGCGCACGGCTACCTGTGGCTCGTGTTCCTGCTGTGCCTGGCGATCGTGGGATTCCTGGTCCTGTCCGCCGGGTTCGACGAGCTGCCGTTCCAGCTGCCGGTCGGCCGCGAGATGGTGCTGCTGGCGGTGACCGGGCTCAACCTGCTGCTGGTGCTCATCGCCTTCTTCGTGAACCCGGTCGCTCTCGCGGCTGGCGTGGGCTGGTCCTTCGGTGCGTTCATCGCCCTCATCGCCGCCATCGCCGCCTGTGTGCCGCTGGCGCTGCCGGTGATCCAGGCCCGCCGCGCCGCTCGCGGCTGAGGACTCGTAGCAGCCCGGACTTGTAGCAGCCCGGACTTGTAGCAGCCCGGACTTGTAGCAGCGAAGAGCCTTGGCGCCCGGTTGGCCGCCAAGGCTCCTTCACGCGTTCCTGCGGGCGGCCACGGCTAACACCGTCCGATGTCGCCCGTCCTGGCCGCGCCCCGGCCGGGACGGGCACTGTTCGATGCGGGTGCCCCCGTGCGGGTCCCCTGGGTCATCGCGCTGAGCAGCGCCAGCGGCTGCCCGGGCACCATGGTGATCGACTCCTGCTGCAGGGCCAGGTTGCCGACCTGCGGCCCGTTGCCGTGCACGACGACCACATCCCGCTGATCACGATATAGGGCTGCTGCCCCGGCTGCCGTTGCGAGCCTACCGGGCGGTGTGGCGGCGCAGCAGTTCGCGGGCGGCGGCCCGGGCGTCGCGGTTGACTGCCCCGGTGTCGGCGGTCCGCAGCTCGCCGGCCTCCACCACCGGCCGCCCCGCCACGGTCAGCAGCTCCAGCCGGGCGGGCGGGCCGCAGACCAGCGCCCACACTGGGTCATCGATGGCAGCCTGGCCCAGACCGTCCAGCCGCCACAGCGCCACGTCCGCCTGCTTGCCCACCTCCAGGGAGCCGATCTCGTCCTGCCGTCCCAGGCAGCGGGCGCCGCCGATGGTGGCGACCGCCAGCGCCTGCCGGGCGCTCAGCGCGCCAGCGCCCGCACGGGCACGGGCGGCCAGCAGCGCCTGCCGCATCTCGGCGGCGAGCCCGCCGTGCTCGTTCGCAGAGCCACCGTCCACCCCCAGGCCCACCGGGACACCGGCGGCCAGCAGTTCCGGCAGCGGCGCGGTGCCGGCACCGAGCCGGGAGTTGGACGTCGGGCAGTGCGCGACCCCGGTTCCGGCCCGTCCGAGCCGGGCGGCGGCGTCCCCGTCCAGGTGCACGCCATGGGCCACCCACACGTCGCCGCCGAGCCAGCCCAGCGAATCCAGGTACTCCGCTGGCGAGCACCCGAACCGCTCCCGGCAGAAGTCCTCCTCGTCCGCGGTTTCGGCCAGGTGGGTGTGCAGCCGCACCCCGTTCCGGCGGGCCAGTTCCGCGGATTCACGCATGAGCGCCGTGGTGGCGGTGAGGGGTGCGCACGGCGCCACCGCCACCCGGACCATCGCCCCCTCACCCGGGTCGTGGAACCGGTCGATGGCCTCCTGGGTGGCGGCGAGGATCGCGTCCCGGTCCTCCACCACATCGTCCGGCGGCAGCCCGCCCGCGGATGCGCCGAGATCCATGGAGCCCCGGCAGGCGTGCAGCCGCAAGCCGATCTGCCCCGCCGCGCCGATGCCGGCGGCCAGCAGGTCGTGGCTCCCAGGCGAGCTGCCGCCGACACCCGGGGAACTCCTGCCCCCGCCCGGGGAACTCGCGATCCCGCGCAGGGAACTCGCGATCCCCCGCGGGAACAGGTAGTGGTGGTCGGCCGTGGCCGAGCAGCCTGACAGCGCCAGCGCGGCCAGCCCGGCCCTGGCAGCGGCGGCGTGCAGCTCGGGGTCCAGGTGAGCCCACACCGGGTACAGCGCGGTCAGCCAGCTCATCAGCTCGCTGTCCTGCGCCCGGCCCTGGGTGAGCCCCTGGAAGAGATGGTGGTGGATGCTGACCAGCCCGGGGGTGGCCAGGCAGCCCGTGCCATCCACGACCCGGGCACCGGCCACGGTGGGCGCTGGCCCGGCGCCTACCGCCGTGATCCGGCCGCCGGACAGGACCAGATGGCCGGAAGCATATTCGGTGCCAGTACCGGCGGCCCCGCCGGAAGATGCTCCACGGGAGCTCGCCCCTGCGGAGATCGCCCCGCCAGACGCCACGCCTGCGGAGATCACGCCGTTCGCGGTCCCGTCCACCGTGGCCACCGCGCACCCGTCGATCACCAGGCTGTCCATGCCGTCCCTTCCCCCCGGGCAGTCTTGGGCCGGACGCCCACTGCCCGGCTGTGACACAGGCCATGGTGCCATTGCCAGGCTTTTGGCGAACAAAGGGCGCCGCCTGGCGCAGGCTGGATGAATCTAAGCGCCCCGCGCGCGGGATGACCGCCCGCTGGTGGGCTCCGGTGCCCTGACCCGCACCACGTCCGCGCGCCGCTGCCCTCGCCCCCAGTCGCTAGTGGCTGGCAGACGTCCATGGGCGGAAGCAGAGCGCGCGCCGCGCGCCCGATCTGAGGTTCGCCTTGTCCTCTCCCAGGACTAACCGTAAGCCCTCTCCGTTCACCTTCGCGCTCGCCGGGACAGCCGTCGCACTGGCGGCGGTCACGTCGGGCGCTGGCGCCACGGCCCTGGCTGGTCCGGCGGGCTCGCCGGCTGGCTCCCGGGCGGTGGTGGTGACAGCGCCCGGCGGGACCGGCACTTCCGGGCCGGACTTCCCGCAGGCTGGGGGTGGGGCCTGTTCCGGGCCCCACCCCCCGGGGGGGAGTAACCACGGTTCACCACCACTGCCCACCCGCGGCGTCCAGTGGCCGCGGCGGTCAGAACCGGCCGCCGGAGATCCGCCGGGAGCGCTGGGTCTGGCCGGGCACGCCGTACGGGTAGTCGGGCGGATCCGGATCGCTCGCCTCGTCCAGCGCCGCGGTTTCCTCCTGGCTCAGCCGTAGCCCGGCGGCGGCCAGGTTGTCGGCGAACTGCCCGGCCGAGCGCGCGCCCAGGATGACCGCGGTGACCGCGGGGCGGGCAGCCAGCCAGGCGATCGCCACCTGGGCCATGGACACGCCACGCTCCTGCGCGACGGCCCGGACCGCGTCCACCACCCGCCAGGTGCGCTCGGCGCCGCCGCGCTGGTTCCAGATCCGCATCCCCTCGTCGGCGTTCTCGGCCACCCGGGTGCCGGCCGGAGCCGTCTGGCCGCGCTGGTATTTGCCGGTGAGCCAGCCGCTCGCCAGCGGCGACCAGGGGAGCAGGCCCAGCCCTTCGGACTGGCAGGCGGGCACGATCTCCCACTCGGTGGCGCGGGCGAGCAGGTTGTACTGCGGCTGCACCGTGACCGGCCGGGCGAGGCCGAGCGCGCCGGCGGTGTCCACCGCCTTCTGGATCTGCCAGCCGGTGAAGTTGGACAGGCCCACGTACCGGATCTTCCCGCCGTGGACCGCGTCGTCGAGGAACCGGAGTGTCTCCTCGACGGGCGTCAGCGGATCCCAGGAGTGAAGCTGGTAAAGGTCGATCGCGTCGACGGCCAGCCGTCGCAGCGACGCGTCCAGCGCCATCCCCAGGTGGCGGCGGGACAGGCCGTGGCCGTTCGGGCTCTCGTCGGTCGGGAAGCGCCCCTTGGTGGCCACCACCATGCGGTCGCGGGCGCCGGGCCGGCGGGTCAGCCACCGGCCGACGATCTCCTCGGAGCGGCCCTCGGCGTAGACGTCGGCGGTGTCCACCAGCGTGCCGCCCGCCTCGGCGAACTGGTCGAGCTGGCTGAACGAGCCCGCCTGGTCGGTCTCGTTGCCGAAGGTCAGGGTGCCCAGCGCGAACGCTGACACCGCGCAGCCGCTCCGGCCGAGCAAACGGTACTCCATCGCGGGCTCCGTTCTGTCGCGGCGATGTGCTGGCTTTCCCATTCTCGCGGCTGCCCGTCACCGCGGCCGGGGCCGCCTCCTCCGCGCCTGGCGGGTCAGCGCTGATGCCGGGCACGGAACGCCGCTGTGACCTGGTCGCGGGGCAGCGCGGGGACGCGGCGCCCGTCGCGGCCGGTCATGTCCTCGTTGGCGGTCAGCGCATTGGCGACGGCCTCTTCCACCGCCTGGACGACGGCGGCGAAGAATGGGTTCATGGCGCCCCACGGGACGAACGTCAGCTGGTCGTAGTCCCGTCTGGTGCCGGTATCGGGGTCGTACGGGCTGAACCCGGCCGCGTTCGCGGTGGAGAAGGCAAGGAAGATGTCGCCCGAGAAATGGGATCCCGTGGTGCCGGTACGGGCGAGGCCGAGAGTGACCCGCCGGGCCATGGCGGTGCACTGGTGCGGCAGCAGTGGGGCGTCGGTGGCCACCACGGCGATCACCGAGCCGGCGCCGGGCGGGACAGCGGGATGCCCCGCCCGCGGGTTGTCGCCGGCGAGCAGATCCCCCAGGGCAAGCCCGGCCATGGTCAGCTCTTCCCGGGAGCCGAAGTTGGCCTGCACGAAGACCCCGACCGTGTAGGTGGTCCCGGCGTGGTCCACCAGGCGGGAGGCCGTCCCGTTGCCGCCTTTGAACTCGTAGCAGATCATGCCGGTCCCGCCGCCGACCGAGCCTTCCTCCACCGGCCCGGAGGTGGCCGACTCCAGGGCGGCAACGGCCGCCTCCTCGGTGACGTGGTGGCCGTTGACATCGTTGAGGTAGCCGTCCCAGGTCTCCGCCGCCACCGGCAGTGACCAGTCGTCACCGAGCTCCGGGTGGTGCTTGACGGTCCAGGCGACGATCGCCGCGTGGGCGATCCCGACCGCGTGCGTGTTCGTGATGGCGACCGGCCCGCAGAACGTCCCGGACTCGGCGATCCAGGAGATGCCGGTCATCTCCCCGTTGCCGTTCTGGGCGAAGAACCCGGCCGCGACCGGGTCGCCCGCGCCTGCCGCGCCGCGCGGGTGGATGCCGGTCACCCCGGTGCGGACCGACTCGCCTTCGATCAGGGTCGTGTAGCCGACCTCGACGCCGGGCACGTCGGTGATCGCGTTCCAGCGGCCGGGCGTACCGCCGAACGGGATGCCGAGCGCGCGGGCGCGCGGCTTGCCGGACGGCGTCGCGGCATGCTGGCCAGGCAGGTCGGCGGGCGTCACGCCGGGCCCGCCTTCAGCGCGGCGGCGGTGGCCCGCCCGGACACCGCGATCGCCGCCCGTTTCGGCAGCACGCGCTCCAGCGCGAACGTGTTCAGCCGGTTCAGGCGGCCCGGTATCACCCGGAAACCGTGGCCGAGCGCGTCCAGCGTGGCCGCCGCGACGTCAGCTGGTGACTGGGACCCGGGGGCGGGCCTGCGGGCCGCCTGCTGGTAGCCGGGAGTGGTGACCGCGCCCGGGCAGGAGACGATCACGTCTACGCCCGCGCTCCGGGTCTCCGCCCACAGGGCCTGGCCCAGGCCGATCAGGAACGCCTTGCTGGCGCTGTACACCGCCAGCCCGGGCACCCCCTGCAAGCCGGCCAGTGAGGACATGAGAACCAGCCCGCCCCGCCTGCGTTCTGCCATGGGGGGCAGGAACCGGTGAGCGAGCAGCGCTGCCGCGCCGCAGTTGAGGTCCACGGCCATCCGCACCTCCGCATCGCTGGCCTGCAGGAATGGTCCGGCGGGAGCGGCTGCGGCATTGGCGACCAGCAGCCCCACCTCCCGGCCGGCGGCGGCAGCCTCCACCTGGCCGGCCGCGCCGGGCAGGGCCAGGTCGGCGGCGACGGTCACGACCCCGACCGCGTGTTCGCGGCGCAGGCGCGCCGCCGTCCCGGCCAGCGGCTCTGGCCGCCGGGCCACCAGGATCAGGTTGAGGCCGCGCCGGGCCAGTTCGCTGGCGAACGCGCCACCCAGGCCCTCCGAGCCGCCCGCGACCAGCGCCCACGGCCCGTACCTGAGCGGGAAGGCGGGCCGGCTCATGCTTCCGCCGGATCGGCGGCGCTGGTGTCGATGGCTTCCGCCCGCCCGGCCGCCCACGCCGTCGCGGGCTGAGTGAAGGGATGCTGGCGTGCCATCCGCACGATGGTGGCGAGCGGCAGGGCCAGCCAGGGCAGGTTCAGGAGCAGCACGAACCCGAAGTGCGGGCTCTGGTGGATCCCCGAACGCTCCTCGGCCAGGATCACCAGCACGACCGCGCTCATGGAGCCTGACCAGATCAGCGCGGGCACGCGGATCCATTCGTGGCCGCGGACGATGGCGTAGATCGCGGCGGGTAGTGGAAATGGGCGGCGCTGGCGACCGTCAGCTGCTCGATGTCCACGAAGTAGGTGATGAAGCACAAGTTGACGGCGAAGAAGGCCAGCAGCACCCAGTCCACGCGGCGGCGGCGCAGCGGAACAGGGCGGCGAGCGGCGGCGGTTCCGGGCGCGTCATGCACGAGAGCATGCTAGTGGCCTGGTCATCGCGGGGCGGCCCGGGCCGCAGCAGCCAGGCAGCGCCGTCGCGTGCGGGCGGCTACGCGGGTCGCGTTCTCCCCACGGGATCGTGGGAGGAGTACAGCCGCGCTCACCCCACCGGATCGCGCTCGCCGTAACGGAGTGCGCGGGCAGCCTCCCGCACCTCGTCGAGCTGAGCCGGAGTCAGCGTCCGCGGGCTGCCCGCCAGCCGGGCATGCCAGTACACCCGGGCCAGCCACTCCAGCGTGCGGGCCCGGTCGTAGGCCTGGGCCAGGGTGAGGCCGTAGGTGAGCGCGCCGTGGTTGCCCAGGATCACGGCGGTCCGGCCCGCCAGCCCGGCGACCGCGGTCCGCGCCAGTTCCGGGGTGCCGAACCTGGTGTAGGGCACCACCCGCACGAGCCCGCCGAGCCCGGCCATGGCGTAATGCACGGCCGGCAGTTCGTCCACCACCGTGGACAAGGCGACCACGAACGGCGAATGCGTGTGCACGACGGCGGCCGCGTCAGTGGCCTGGTAAACGGCCAGGTGCATCGGGGTCTCCGTGGACGGCCGCCCGCCGCCGGCAGCGGTCCCGCCGCCGGCAGCGGTCCCGCCGCCGGCAGTGGTCCCGCCGTCCGGCCGGACCAGGCAGATGTCGGCCGGCTCCATCTCGTCGTAGGCGACTCCGGATGGGGTGATCGCGATCAGGTCGCCCGCCCGCACGCTGAGGTTGCCGGACATGCCGTCCACCAGGTCGTCGCGCACCAGCCGGCGACCGTAGGCGACCAGTTCCTGCCGTTCGCTCCCGAAGGCGTGCGATGTCCCGGGGTGTCCGCCTGCCATGGCTGCCTTCTCCCTGTCAGTGGTCCAGGGCGTGCCGGATGGCCTCGCCGAGTGCGCGTGCGACCGGCGGCGGGAAGGCGTTGCCGACCTGCCGGTATGCGGCTGTCTTCCGGCCGGAGAAGGCCCAGCTGTCGGGGAACCCCTGGATCCGGGCGACCATGCGGACGGTCAGCTTGGGCGGCTCGCCGGATGGGAAACCGGGACCGGGCGGGTGGTCGGCGATGCCGAGCCCGTCCACACCGAGCGCCGACCAGGCCAGGCGGGCCCGGGTCGGGCCCAGGTCGGGGCCGCCGTGCTTCTTGCTTCCGCCCACGATGGTGGGCGCGACGCCCTGCGCCCGCGCCGCCCAGGCGCTGGCCCCCGGCCAGCCACCGGCCGCCATGAGGTCGCGCAGCGTGTCGCCGACGGTGGGTGGGGGCTGGGCCGAAGGCACCGGCCACCGGAACCGGCCGGCCCACCGCCGCTGGATCGCGACCAGCACGAACCGGGGCCGGGACTGGGGCACCCCGTGCTCGCCGGCCTGGATCTCCTGCCACCAGGCCTGGTAGCCCATGGCGTCCAGGCTGGCAAGCACCTGCGCCCGGTAGCCATCGAACCGGCGGGCCGCCAGCCCGCGCACGTTCTCCAGCAGCAGGGCCCGCGGTCTGGCCTCCCCGGCGAGGCGGAGCGCCTGCGGGAAGAGATCGCGTTCGTCGCCGCCCCCGAGCTGCTTCCCGGCGATGGAGAACGGCGGGCAGGGGACGCCGCCAGCCAGCAGGTCGATGCCGCCGAAGCCGTGCCCGTCCAGGTCGTGGACGTCGCCTTCGATGATCTTCCATTCCGCGCTGCGGTTGCGCCGGAGGGTCTCGCACGCGTCCGGGTCGAGTTCTGCCACGGCCTCGTGAGCGAAGCCGGCCTGTTCCAGGCCGAGTGCCTGCCCGCCGGCTCCGGCGCAGATCTCCAGCGACGTCAGCCTGCCCACGATCCCTCCAGCGCTGGGTGTTACTGCCAGCAGTCTGCCCGGCCACGCCGGTGTGACGCGCACCCCACGCCGGACCGGACGCAGACCAGACGGCGGTCCCGCTCGCTCCCGGCCGCTGGATGACACAGTGCCGGCCGCTGGCGGACGCGGTGGTGCCGGCTGGCTGAAGACGTTGTTCCGGCCGCTGGAAAATGGGTGAGACATAAGCCGCACAACGAAAACGACATAGCCTGCTTTCGTCATCAGAGCAGGTCAAACGGCAGGTGTCCGGCCCGCCCGTTCGCCCTGTTGTAGCGGATTGCCGGTGTAAGTGGTGGGCAACCGTGGAATAGCTCTCCCGTAATTGATCACTATGGGGGGGAGATCAATGCCTGTGCAGTCGACGGCTCGCACCGCCACTCGTGGCGGTTCCGCGAATCGCGCACGGACGCCGGCGCGCGGTGGTACCCGAAAGGTCGCCGCCCGTCCGCGAACCAAGGCCAGAGCCACATCCACCACGTCCAGCCGGTCGCGTACGGCGGCAGGCCGCACCTCGTCGAGCCGGAGCACGGCGAGCCGGACCGCGAGCCGGGCCACGCCACGCCGGACCGCTACCCGGCGGACCGCATCGAGCCGGGCCAGGACCGCGGTGAGCCGCGCCCGTACGGCGGCCAGCAAGCCGACCACGGCGGCAGCCGCGAAGACGGTATCGACGGCGGCGGCGAAGGTGACGTCGGCGGCGACCAAGATGACCACGGCCGCCACCAAGGCCACCTCGTCCGCCCGGACGATGTCGACCGCTCTGCAGGCCATGAACACCGCCACCAAGGCCATGGCCACCGCGACCAAGGCGCTCACTGCGGCCGCCAAGACCATGTCGGCTGCCAAGCCGGCGGCGGCAGTGGCAGCGGCACGGCCGAAGCCCGCCGCCAGGAGGCCAGCAGCCAAGAGGGCGGCTACCAAGAGGCCAGCAGCCAAGAGGCCGGCAGCCAAGAGGCCGGCCAGCAGGTCCACCGCGAAGGCCCGGCCCGGTACCACGGCCAGGTCGCGTACGGCGGCCAAGCCGCGGGTAGCGGCCAAGCCGGTTCGCGCCACCAGGGCGGGCTCGAGGACGAGAGCGGCGGCCAAGCCGCGGACCACGCCGGCGCCCAGGCCGCGGACCACGCCAGCGCCCAGGCCGCGGACCACGCCAGCGCCCAAGGTCACCCGGCCAGCAGCGCCGGCCGAGCGGCCACCGGCCATCAGCCGGCCCGTCTCGCCACTGGGCGGCGACTCGCCGGCGAGGACGCCTGGTCACAGCGAATACGGCGTGCTGGCGGGCCTCATCCGCTGACCGCCGCGCGAGGCGGCGTCATCAACAGTTCGGATCACTGCCCTTCCTGGGGCACGAAACCGAACTGCTGACAGGGCCGTCACCCACGTGGCTGCCACGGGCGCGTGACGCCAGGCTCCCGCAGCGCGATCGCCTGCCCGGGCGTCGCGGCGGGGATGGCGTCCGGGTCGGGGGCCGTGATGGCGCCAGGTTCGGGAGCCGTAATGGCGCCCAGATCGGGGGCGGTGACGGAGGCCGCGTCCGGGGCAGAGGCTGTGTGGGTGGCAGGGGCGGTGTCCGGGCTGGCTCTGTCCGGGCCGGATGTGTCCGGGCCGGCCGTGTCCGCGCCGGATGTGGTGGGCATGGTGGGCGGGCCGACCCTGGCCACCGCCTCACGGTAGGCCTCCTGGACCTTGGCGACATCGGAGTCCGGGTCCTGGAACCAGTTGGTCGACCAGATGCGGTGGAAGGTCCAGCCGAGGCGCTCCAGGTGCTCCTTACGGAGCCGGTCCCGGTCCCGGGTGCTGCGCGAGTCGGCATACGAGGCCCCGTCGGCCTCGATCGCCAGCACCATGCGGCCGGGTTCGGCTGGGTGCGCGGCGGCGAAGTCCACCCGGTAGCCGCCGACCCCGTACCGGGGGACGACGGTGATGCCGAGTTCGACCAGGCGCTGTGCGACGTCGGCCTCGAACGGGCTCAGGCTGCCCTGCTGGCCGGCTGATCCGGTCCGGGTCGCCCAGCCGCCGGGTACGGTGCTGCTGCCGGCCATCCCGCTGCCGGCCGTGCCGCCGGCCCTGCTGCCCGCCGTGCCGCCGGGGACCGCCCCGCCGGAATCGGTGTATTCGAGGTAGTCGCACAGCAGCCGGGCGCCTGGGCTGGTCACCCGGTCCGGGTCCACGTCCCGGCTGGAGAACGAGCTGACCAGGGTCAGCCGGTGCCGTGCCCGGGTAACGGCGACATTGAGCCGGCGCTCGCCGCCGTTGCGCAGCAGCGGTCGCAGCGGCGAGCAGTGCGGGCTTGGCGAGATAGACCTGCGGTGACAGCCGCGCCAGGTCGCGAGCACGCCCGGCGGTAGCAGCGACCACGTCGCTGTCGGCGAGCAGTCCGCCGGCGTTCTGCAGGTCCCGGACCATCGGCAGCTTGGCGTAGGTGAAGGTGCCGATCACCCGCCGGGGGAGGATGCCGAATCCGGGGACCTCGGCGGCCGCGGCCCGCGCCCGCAGCCGCCGGTACAGCTGCTCGGCGTCCGCCGCCTGGCCGGCCAGGTCCTCGGTCTCCGCTCCGTAGACGGTGGCGAGCTTGTGCAGGAGCACCGGGTTGACTTCGGCCGCCTCGTCGGGCACAAGGTCGAAGTCGTCGTGCCGGGGCCCGGGTGGCAGTGATCGTCAGCCCGCGCAGCAGCACCGGCGCAGCCGGCTCGAGGAACAGCTCGTCCCAGCGCGCCATGCCGATGGCGAGGTAGCTGGCGGCCAGGCCGCGTTCCTCGGTCAGCTCGCGCGCTTTGCGGTAGATCGCCTGCACCCGGCGGATCGCGTCGGCGCGGATGTCCACATCGTGGAACAGTGCGCCCGCCCAGGTCGGTGAGGGCCGCGATCCATCCCGCCTGGGCGGCCGCGACCAGTTCGGCCCGCCGCGAGTCAGGCTGCTCGGTCATGTCCACGCCTCCGTCGTCACCGCAGCCGGATCCCCCGGCCTGGTCGACGGTTTCCCTACTGCCCTCAGTTCCCCGTGCGCGTGCGTGAAGACAGGTGAATCCGGTGGATCCGCTAGCGGCGGAACCGGGGCGGCGCGCCGATGCTCAGATAAGGTCGCCGACCGGATCCGGTGCGCTGGCATCCGGCGCGTCGGCTGGATCCGGCGGGTACGCCGGCTCGGGAGCGGCCTGGGAGCGCTTGGCGGCCTTGGTCGCCAGCACGTGCTCGACCAGGGTGATCAGGATCTGCTTGACCGACTCCAGCTTGCGCGCGTCGCACAGGACGGCGGGGACGCGGGGGTCGAGGTCGAGCGCGATCCGCACGTCCTCCGGGTCGTACGGGGGGGCGCCGTCGAAGCAGTTGATGGCGACGATGAACGGCAGCTGGCGCTTCTCGAAGTAGTCGACGGAGGGAAAGCAGTCGCCGAGCCGGCGGGTGTCGGCCAGGACGATAGCGCCCAGCGCACCGTAGGACAGTTCGTCCCACATGAACCAGAAGCGCTCCTGGCCGGGGGTGCCGAACAGGTACAGCACCAGGTGGCCGCCCATGGTGATCCGGCCGAAGTCCATCGCGACCGTCGTGGTGGTCTTGTTGTCCACTCCGGACAGATCGTCGTGGCCCACGCTCGCGCTGGTCAGCGCCTCCTCTGTGAGCAGCGGGCGAACCTCGCTGACGGCGCCGACGAGCGTGGTCTTGCCTGCCCCGAACCCGCCCGCGATGAGGATCTTGAATGCCGCGAACGGGCCGTCGATGGGGGCGTCAGAGGGCGCGGAGCCCATGCAGTACCTCCTTCAGCAGGTCTGCGCTGGGCTGCTCGCCTGCGGATCTTTGTGCGATTACAGTGATCCGGCGCTGCAGGATGAGATCGGCAAGCAGCACCCGGACCACCCCGACCGGCAGGGCGGTGGCGGACGCCACGTCGGCCACCGTCACCGGCCGCCTGCACAAGCTGAGGATCCGGCGGTGCTCGGGAGAAAGGCCGACCGGGTCATCGGTGCTGTCCTGCCCGGAGGCGACGACGACCGCGATCAGGTCCAGCACCCTGCCGCTGGTAGGCGCTGTCCGGCCACCGGTCAGCGCGTACGGGCGGACGACCGGACCAGCGTTCCGGTCGACCCACTTGTCACCAGCGGGCATGTCGGGCTCACTCAGCCTGGGTCTTGGCGGCGGGGAACCTCGGATGGGCCGCCAGGTGCGGCCCGGCGCGCTTGACCAGCATCGCCATCTCGTAGGCCATGAGGCCGGCGTCCGCACTGGCTGAGCAGAGCACCGCCAGGCAGCTGCCGTGGCCGGCGGCGGTGACGAACAGGAATGCCTGTTCCAGCTCGATGATCGTCTGCCGCACCTCGCCAACCCCGAAATGCTCGCCCGCGCCCCTGGCCAGGCTCTGCACCCCGGCCGCCAGCGCGGACAGATGCTCGGCGTCCTCCCGGGACAGATTCCTGGAGGCGGCGACGGCGAGCCCGTCCCGGGACAGGATCACCGCCTGCCGGAAATGCTCCACGCGGTCGCCAAGGTCGTCGAGCAGCCAGCTCAGCTGCTGCCCGGGACCGGCGACCGTGCCTTGCTCGTCCATCAAGCCTCCTCGTTACGCGGCGCCTCGGGGTCCAGCCGTCCGGCCAGTTCGGTACCAGCTGGGGCCTCCGCGTCCTGCCCGTCAGCGTCCCGGCCGCGCTGCCATCCGCTCTGCAGGGACGCCACGAGGTCGCGTGCCTCTTCGGGGGAGCGGGAATCGGCCGGCCCGGGGCTGCCGGGCCCGGCAGCCGGGGTCTCGCGCAGACGCGGGTTCAGGTTCGCCTGCCGGACCCGGCGGGGCAGGCCGCGGTAGGTGCCCGCGGTCCGCGGCCCCGGGACCAGGCCGTCTGAGCCGCTGCCGTCCATAGGTGCGGGACCCGGTGGGCCGCCCGTGCCCGGTGTGCCCAGCGGGCTGGCCGGCCTGGCAGGACCGATGGGACTGGCCGGCCTGGCCTGGCCGGTGGCAGTGAAGGCGGGTGGCGGGGAGGTGGTGTGCAGGGCCCCGGCCATGGCGCCGGTGCCCAGCGACAGTGATGACGGCGGTGCCGTGTGGCGGCCGGTCAGGGCCAGCGCGTCGGCCGGGCGCAGGTCAAGCCCGGCCGGCCGGCCGATCACGGTGCGCATGTCCGGCTGGGTGTCGGCGTCCATCTCGGTGACCGGCACCACGATGCCGTTGGGCATCAGCACGACCGCGGTGGTGCCGCCGTAGGGGGAGGGGCGCAGGGAGACCCGGACCCCGTGCCGGGCGGCGAGCTTGCCGACCACGAACAAGCCCAGCTGGTCGGCGTTGGCGAGGTCGAAGTCCGGCGGATGGGCCAGCTGGCGGTTGATCGTGCGCAGCTGGCCGGCTTCGATGCCCAGCCCCCGGTCGTCGATCTCGATCGCGAACCCGTTGGCCACCCGCTCCGCTCTGACCTCGACCCGGGTGCCTGACGGGGAGGACAGGGTCGCGTTCTCGATCAGCTCCGCGAGCAGGTGGATCATGTCAGCCGCGGCCAGTCCAGCGACCGCGTCCTCGGCCCGGGTGAGGACGGAGACCCGCTTGTAGTCCTCCACCTCGGCCACCGCGCCGCGGATGACGTCGATGACCGGAACCGGCTCGCTCCAGGACCGTCCCGGCGCCGCGCCGGACAGGATGATCAGGCCCTCCGCGTGACGGCGCATCCGGGTGGTGAGATGGTCCAGCGGGAACAGGTCCGCCAGCGTGGCCGGGTCAGATGCCTTCTGCTCCAGTGCGTCGATCAAGCGCAGCTGCCGCTGCAGCAGCGACTGGTTACGCCGGGCCAGGCTGACGAATACCTGCCCGATGCCGTTACGCAGGCCGGCCTCGGCCACCGCGGCGGCGACCGCCTTGTGCTGCAGGCTGGCGATGGCCTCCTCGGCCCGGGCGATCTCCGCGGTCAGCGCGCGTGAGCGCATGGGGGTCTCGGCGGCGACATCCTGCTCGCCCCGGCGCAGGCGCTCCACGATCTGCGGCATCTGCTCGTCGGCGAGGTGCTGGGCGGTTGCCTCCAGGTCAGTCACGTCCCGCGCGAGCCGGCGCGCGAACAGCCCCATCAGGGCAGCGGCCGCGAGTATCACCAGGCCGGCCGCGCCGACCAGCAGGAACTCGACGGATCCCGGATGGTCGGGGGAGCCGCGGCTGGGGGTCCCGCCACCGAGCGCGTTGCTCACCAGCACCGCCCACAGCAGCAGCAGGCAGACCACCGGCACGGCCACCATGACGGCAAACGTGAACCGGATCGTGGGGCGCGCGGTACGTCGTTCCGGGCCGGGTGAGCTGAAAACGCCCATGTGGTCACTCCTGGATCACTTGCGGGAGGTGTCCTGACACTATCGGCCCGAACCGATCGCCACCACCGTTGCACTATCCTGGGCCACTGCGCACCAATTGTCATCAAGCTTCCCTCAATCGCCGTATCGTTGGGCCGGCGGCCAATAGATGGGTTCGGCGGAGGTTCGGTGCGCGGTAATAAAAGGGACAGGTGAGCCGGCTGTGGACAGCCAGCTTCTCGCTGGGCCACCGGCCGGCCCGGGCGGCGGACCGGCAGGCTCACCGGTCCGGTCGGGCGAGGTACCCCCGCTGGCCGACTGCTTCAGTCTCCGGCCCGAGACCGGGCCGGGCCCGCTGGACGCACTCGCGCCAGGGCAGGTCGTGGGGCTCATGGCGCCGGACGTGCGGCCCGACCAGACGCACGACTGGCCGGGCGGCACCGGGAAGACGCAGTTCGCCACCTTTCTCGCCGAATCTGCCTGGCAGGCCCGGCAGGTCGAGCTGCTGCTGTGGGTGACTGTCACCAGCCGGGCAGCGGTCCTGGCCAGCTACGCGCAGGCGTTCGGTGAGATCATGCGAACCGGCCTGGCCACGGACGCCGAGACGGCTGCCGCCCGGTTCGTCGGCTGGCTGGCCACAACCAGCCAGCCCTGGCTGGTGGTCCTGGACGACGTCGCCGACCCGGCGGACCTGGACGGGCTGTGGCCGGAAGGCCCGGCCGGCCGGGTCCTGATCACCACCCGCAGCGCCGCCACGCTTGCGCACCCGCGCAATCCGCTGCTCTTCCCGGTCGGGGTGTTCAGCTCGCACGAGGCCCTGACCTACCTGATGGCGCGGCTGAGCACCGACCCGGACCAGCGGGTCGGTGCGGTGGACCTGCTGGAGGACCTGGGCCGTGAGCCGCTGGCACTCGCCCAGGCCAGCGCCACGATCGCAAGCTCCGGGCTCAGCTGCCGCGACTACCGTGACCTGTTCGCCCGCCGCCGGGAGCAGATCGCCGCCGCGGCCGGCGTCCAGCCCTCCGCCAAGGCGGTCACCTGGACGCTCTCGGTGGAGCAGGCCGGCCAGCTGTCGGCGGGCAGGCTCGCCCAGGCGTGCCTCGCGCTGGCGGTGCTGCTGGACTGCCACGGGATTCCTGGCGAGGTCTTCAGCACCCAGGCGGCCTGCGAGTATGTGGCGGCACACGGCGGCGCGGGCGGGCCTGACCCCAAGCGGACCCGCGGCGCCCTGCTCAGCCTGGAGCGCGCCGGCCTGCTGACGATCGACGCGGCCAGCACCGCGCGCACGGTGCGGGTCCACCCGGCGGTGCAGGCGGCGGTCCGCTCGGCCACGCCCGAATCGATGCGGGACCAGGCGGCACGGGCGGCGGCGAAAGCGCTGCTGCAGGCATGGCCGGCCGATGACACCCAGCCGGGGCTGGCCAGCGCGCTCCGTTCCTGCGCGGCCAGCCTGCAGGAGGCCGCGGCCGAATCGCTGTGGACCGGCGGCTGCCACGCCGTCCTGTTCCAGGCCGGCCGGAGCCTGGACAGCGCACGGCTGACCGGCTCCGCGGTCACCCACTGGCAGACGCTGGCCGCGGCCAGCGAGCGCATGCTCGGGCCCGGCCACCCGGATGCGCTGACCGCCTCCGACCGGCTGGCCGGCGCGATGCTGGCGGCCGGGCTCGGAGCCGAGGCCGTCGCGCTCTACCAGCGGACTGTGGACGCCCGGGCCGGGGCTCTCGGCTCTGACCACCCGAGCACCATCGCGGCCCGGGCGGACCTGGGCAACGCCCTGCTCACCGCCGGGCGGCCGGTGGACGCGATGGCCGTTCTCGAGGCGGTCGCGACCGCCTGCGACCGCGGCCAGGGCGGAGGCGAGGTCGACCCGCTCGACGTGCAGGACTCCCTGGCCACCGCTTACCAGGCGGCCGGGCATTACCCGGACGCGATGCGGCTGGCCCGGCGGACACTGGCCGAACGGGAGCGGCGGCAGGGCAGCGACCACCCGGACACGATGGCCACCCGGGCGAACCTGGCCAGCGCCAGCCTGGCGGGCGGCCGGCTGAAGGATGCCCTCACGCACAGCAAGCGGACCCTCGATGACCGGGAGCGGGTGCTGGGCGCTGACCACCCGGACACCATCACCTCGGTGAGCGCCCTGGCCACCGCCTACCACACCTCGCGGCGCCTCAAGGAGGCACTGCCGCTGTTCGAGCGCGCCCTGCGGGACCGGGAGCGGGTGCAGGGGCCGGACCACCCCGACACCCTCGGCGCGCGCGGCAACCTCGCCTCGGCCTACCACTCGGCGGGCCGGATGGCCAGCGCCCTGCCCCTGTACGAGCGCAGCCGGGTGGACTGCCAGCGGGTGCTCGGCGCGCAGCACCCGGACACCCTGGCCGCGCGCGCGAACCTGGCGCACGCCTACTACGCGATGGGCCGCGTGACCGAGGCCAGCGCACTGCTGCGGGACACCCTGGCCGACTGCGAGCGGGTGCTCCCGCCCGGCGACCCGCTGACCGAGGCGGTGCGGCAGAGCATGGAGGCCGTCGCCCGGGGGTGAGCGCTCCGCGCCCCACCCAGGCCGGCCGTGCGGCCAGCGTGGGTGGCGGCGTGCCTGCGGCTAGCCCTGGGTGATGCCCGAGCGGGTCTCGGCCATGGTCATCGCCCGGTCGAGGATGTCCACCGCCCGGTCGACCAGTTCCTTCTCCACAACGAGTGCGGGAATGAGCTGGAACCGGTTGTAGTAATAGCCGCCCTTCTCGAACAGCAGGCCTTCCCGGACGCAGAACTCCAGCATCCAGGCGGCCTCATCGGCGGCTGGCTCCTTAGTAGCCCGGTCCTTCACGAATTCCAGGCCGATGAACAACCCTCTGGCATCGATCCAGCCCAAGATCGGATGACGTTCCCGCAGTCCTTCCAGCTGCTCGCGGAAGTAGTCACCAAGATCAGCGGCCCGCTTGACCAGCTGCTCGGATTCGTAGATATCCAACGTGGCGTTCGCGGCCGCGCAGGCGAGCGCGGTCGCGGCGAACGTGCCGACGTGCGCGCCCGGCCCCCAGGACGCGGCGACCTCGTCGTCGGCGATGACGGCGGAGACCGGCAGCCCGCTGGCCAGCCCCTTGGAGGCGAGGATCATGTCCGGCACCACCTGCTCGTGCTCGCAGGCCCAGAACCGGCCGGTGCGGCCCATGCCCGCCTGGATCTCGTCGTCGATCAGCAGGAAGCCGAATTCGTCACACAGCTCACGGATGCCGCGCAGATAGCCCTCGCCGGGGATGATGTAGCCCGCGCTGGCCTGCATCGGCTCCAGCAGGATGGCGGCGACGTTGGAGATCCCGGCCCGGTGCTCGGTGAACGGTGACTCCTTGCCCAGCAGCATCCGCCGGGTGAACTCCAGGCAGGCCTCCGCGCAGTGCTCCGGGTCCGCCCCGACCGGGCAGCGGTAGGGGTAGGAGTACGGGATCTTCGCGTGCCCGGAGTCCTGCGGCAGGACCGGGTAGTAGTAGGCCCACATCCCGCCCTTCGCGGTGGTGGGCATGGTCGCGCCGGTGGTGCCGTGGTACCCGCCGTAGGCGGACAGGATGATCGGGGCGCCGGTATACCAGCGGGCCAGCCTGATCGCGAGCTCGGCGGCGTCGGCGCCGGTGGTGCCGAACACCACCCGCCGCCGGCGGTCGCCCGGTGCCAGCGCGGCCAGCCGCCCGGCCAGCCGTTCCCGCTGCTCGCCCGGCAGGTCGAAGTAGTGCAGCAACTGGCCCGCCTGGCTGGCGAGCGCGGCGGTCACGGCCGGGTGACAGTGCCCGGTGTTGGACACCGAGAAGCCGGCCAGCATGTCGACGTACTCCTTGCCGTCGGCATCCCAGACCCGGGCGCCGTCCCCGCGCACGATCGCGGGCGGGCATTCGAACAGGGCGAAGCCCACCTGGCCGGTCGACTCGTGGCTGACCTGCTCGCGCAGGATCTGTTTGCTCTTCGGCCCGTAGCCCGAGCGCTCTACCCGTTCCAGCAGCTGTTCCGGGCTGGTGTGCAGCCGCTCCCGCTGGCTGATGAGCCGGTGGCTGAAAGCTCGCTGATCCACTGCGCCCCCTCGGGCCTGTCGTGTCGGTGATGGCTTGCCGGTGTGCCCGGGGGCACTAGCCGGAGGGCAGCTGGTAGCTCTTGACGCCGCTGCGGCCGTCGATCTCGAGCAGCGCCCCGCGCAGTACCCCGTCGCCATATTCACTGCCGGGGTTGATCGACAGGGTCCGGCCGAGCCTGACCGCGCCCCTGGACTCGTGGATGTGCCCGTGCAGGCCGAGCATGGGCTGGTACCGCTCCAGCACCCGGCGGACGGCCTCGGAGCCGACCGACTCCATCACCACCGCCCCGCCCCTGACCCGGGGCTTGAGCGTGCCGTCGAGCGCCGGGGCCAGGTCGATGGCGGTGCGGGCGGGCGGGACGTGCAGGTTGAACACGGCCCGTTCCGGGCGCGAGACCTCGGCGGCCGTCTTCTCGATCCGCCGCTCCAGGTCGTCGTCGTCCATCTCGCGCGGGGTGTGCCAGGGAGTGCGGTTGGACCAGCCGCAGGAGATCATGGTGACTCCCTCGCCGATGTCGATCAGCCGGTCCTCGGTCTCGATCACCGCCGGCGACTGCCGCAGGATGTGCTTGAGCTCATGCGGATCGTCGTTGCCGGTCATCACGAACAGGCGGATGCCGGTCCCGGCCAGCCGCTGCTCAGCCAGATCCAGCCAGCGGGCCAGCGTCTCCCGCATCAGGGAGAGGAAGACGGCGTGCACGGCACCGGGCTTGTCCCAGGTCTCGTCGAGCTCCTCTTCCGTCGTCCGGTAGGGGTAGTACCCCATGTCCCGGATCTTCGCCTCGGCCTGGTCAAGCTCGGCGAGGGTGAGCACCTTCTCGCCGGAGAACTGGCGGACGAGGTAGCCGCCGCCTGGCAGGCACACCACCGGGACGACGGCCTTGCCCGACACGTCGCCGCCCATGATCAAGGTGTCGGCGCCGTAGAACCGGCCCGCGTTCAGGAACTTGCGCCAGCACACCTCCGAGCCGTGGATGTCGGTAGCGAAATAGACCCGCATGGTCACCGGGTGACCTCCTCCGGAAGCTGATACCACCGCACCCGGCGACCCACCCTGGCGCGTACCTGCCAGCTCATCGACTTCGGCGCTGCTTCCAGCGCCTGGGTGACGGCCCCGATCCGGGAACCGATCCGGTCCCGGTCCGCGGCGGCCGTCACCAGGCTGGCGAGCACCTCGGCGCAGGCGCCGAGGTTGTCTATGACCGTGGTGTAGAGCCCCCAGTTCACGGCGCAGGTGGCCGCGATCCGGGAGACGTTGATCGAGCCTGGGCCGTCGTTGCCGGCTGGCTCGTGGTCCCAGAGCAGCATCGCGGTGTCGGACAGGTCCTTGTGGTTGACCTCGGCGACCTGCAGCTTGGTCAGCAGCAGCTCGGCCGCGGCCAGGGTCTCCGGCTCCGCCTCCAGCTTGGCGCCCAGGTCGAGGGTGTGCGACATCTCGAACGTGTCGAGGAACACGTCGATATGCCAGTCGTCCGGGCCGTGGTAGAGCAGCCGCTTGGCGCCGTGTGTCGCGTTGAACACCCGCTCCGGCTCGAAACCCGTCTCTTCCAGCAGCGCACGCAGCGGGCGCGACTGTTTCCTGTGCGCCACCAGGTCGACGTCGGGGTAGTCGCGGCCCAGGAGTTCCCGGGCCGCGGCTGACCCACGGATCCAGATCGCTACCCCGCCGAGCAGGCGGACCGGTATGGAGCGGGCCGCGGCCTGAGCCACGATCGACCGGCCCGCGGCCACCATCGGTGGCTCTGGGCCAGCGGCCGGCCTACGGCCCGCCCCTGCCGGCGTTCCAGATGTCTGCGGAGTGCGCTCACTCATTCCGGCGGGATCTCGGCGAATGTCTGGGTGAGCTGCATGCCCTGGCTGCGGCGGATCAGCCGGACAACGATGTAGTAGACGATGCCGATCAGCGGTGCCGTGAACGCCTCCAGCATCGGCTTGAACCCGAGCGACCCGCCGAAACCGGTGTGGAACGCCACGTAGATCACGAAGCTCCAGGAGATGGCGGAGATCACGGCGACCAGGGTGATCACCGGCAGGCCGGCCACCTTGGCCTTGGCCCAGCCCGGGCCCTGCGAGTGCAGCTGGGGCCGCCGCCACGGGGCAACCGCCGCCGAGATCGAGACGATGATGAAGGCCAGCGCCATCACCGCGATCACGTTCAGCAGGTAGGAACCCAGGCCCTGGTAGATGTTGAGGTAGTTGAGCACCTCCACGATGCAGCCGACGGTGACGGTAGCGATCACCGGGGTGTGGAAGCGGTCGGAGACCTGCGTGAGCTTCTCCGGCGCGAGCCGGTCGAAGGACCAGGCGAACATGTTCCGGGTGCCGAGCATGAACCCGGTCGGTGTCCACCACAAGATGGCCGCGACAAAGCACAGGGCGATGAAGACCAGCATCCACTGCGGTCCCGGCAGGAAGTTCACCAGCGAGGGCAGGTAGGGCAGGAACGGCAGGTGCCAGTGCGCCGAGCCGCCGCCAAGCCCCATGAACACCGACGCGCCGAAGAAGTTGAAGCCGTAGTACTTGTAGATCAGGGCCACCGCGACCACGTAACCGATCGCGGAGATCAGCAGCGCACCCAGGATCGAGCTGGTCGCGGTGCGGCGGACGTTGCGGATCTCACCGGCGAAGTACCCGGTCCACTGGAAGCCGGTGTAGACCTGGAACGAGTAGATCATCCCGAACAGGGTGGCGCCCCAGCCGATCGCGCCCGCGGCGCTGAAGCCGAGGTGGCCGGCCGACGCGATCATCGCGTTGTAGCTGGTGCCGGAGTGCGCGTTCCAGTTGGCAACGAAGTGCGCGTGGCTGCCGAAGAGCATGGCCAGCAGCCAGGCGATCATGCCGACCCAGACGATCGCGAAGGTGATCAGCATGTACCGGGCGACTGCCCGCACCCCGAAGATCATCAGGACGGTGAACAGCGCCGTCAGAACGGTCGCGATCACCATCATCTCGGCCTGGTTCGGCGCGGTGAGCCAGCCGCCGTGCCAGCCACCCACATAGGCGGCAGCCGGGCCCATCACCGACAGCATGTAGGTGAAGTTGAACGCGATCCAGGTGAGGAACACGAACGTCAGCGAGAAGTTCGTGAAGAAGCCGAAGAACGGGCTGAGCGTCCTGGACACCCAGACGTAGTCCCCGCCGGATCGCGGCATGATCACGGTGTAGTAGAGGTAGACCAGACCGCAGGTGGCGACCAGCGGCGTGGCCAGCAGGAACGACAGCAACATGTTGGCGTGCGGCCAGAACGTGGGGGTGAACGCCATCACCTCGGTGATCCCGACCGGGATGAGCACGGCCGAGAAGACCAGGTTGAAGGCGTCGAAGGCGTTGAGCTCCCGGACTAGGCCGGTCGCGTTGCGCACAAACAGGTTCCGGCTCCCGCCCGGGGGCTGTGAACCGGGCCGGGCTCCAATGGTGGTCACTGTCTCCTCCTGTTATCTTCGCTGGTCATGGCCTATCTGCACCTAGGCCCGGTCAGGCGCCTGCGGCGGCGGTCGTCGCCATGGCCTAAGTCTTGAGCAAAAGGGTTTAGGCGTCAATAACGGGCCATTTGGTGCCTGCGTGCTAGGAAATAGTACATAAGGCTTCTGTACCAGGCGGGGCTCCTGTGACAGCGGAGCACTTCACCGGCCCCCGGGCTGGTTGGCGTGCGGCGGGTGATGCTGCCGGTGCCATCGTTACGTCGCCCGGGGTGCGGTACCACGCACGGCGCCACACTGGGCGAACGGCGGGAAGCGGTCCGTCACGCGGGCGCGGGTGCCGGTGACTGACTACCTGCCCGTTACGCCCGCCAGGGGCTGAGCGGCACCAGCTCGCCGGGGCGGGAACTCCGGCGCGGGCGATTCCGCGCGGGCGGGCGGAAAAGGCGTGGCCGCCGGGAGGTCTGCCGGGTACGGTCCCGGTGATGGATGAGGACGGCTACTTCGGCGAACGTGTCGCGGCGACCTATGACGAGTCGGCGGCGGAGATGTTCGAGGCAGCGGCCCTGGACCCGGCGGTCGAGTTCCTGGCAGCGCTCGCTGGCGGCGGCCGGGCCCTGGAGCTGGGCATCGGGACGGGGCGCATGGCGCTGCCGCTGGCTCGCCGCGGGGTCCCGGTGCATGGCATCGACCTGTCCCGGGCGATGGTCGCCCGGCTGCGCGCCAAGCCGGGCGGCGACGCGATCGGCGTCACGATCGGCGACTTCGCGACGACGAGGGTGGACGGGGCGTTCTCCGTCGCATACCTGGTCTTCAACACGATCATGAATCTGACGACGCAGGAAGCGCAGGTGGCCTGCTTCCGCAACGCCGCGGCTCACCTCGAGCCCGGTGGCTGCTTCGTCATCGAGGTCATGGTCCCCGATCTGCGAAGGCTCCCGCCCGGGCAGACCGCGGTGCCGTTCACCGTGAGTCCGACGGTGTGGGCGTTTGACATCTATGACGTCGCCACCCAGGCGATGAGCTCGAACTACGTCGAGCTGGCCGACGGCCATGGCGAGTACAGCTCGATCCCGTTCCGGTATGCGTGGCCGGCCGAGTTCGACCTGATGGCCCAGCTCGCCGGGATGCGGCTGCGCGAGCGGTGGGACGGCTGGACCCGCGAGCCCTTCACCAGCGAGAGCCGGCAGCATGTCTCGGTCTGGGAGAAGGGGGACGCCCGGTGCCGCCGGTGCCGCCGCCGGCCCGCGCTGGCGCTAGCGGTTGAGGTGCGCATCTGCCAGGCCCGGCGGTGCGCACGCCAGCCAGGCGCCGGTGATCGCTTCCCGCAGCGCTGTGCCGGAGCCGTGCCGCTCGCCTTCGGTGACCTGGGGCAGCTCCGAGACCATCACGGCTACATCATCGATGCTCGCCACATGTGAACCGTACTGCGTTCAGCTGAGCCGGAAGGATGGGTGTCCGCCGCCTTGCGGTGGGCCGGTGCCGTTGGGGGGCGGCTACCCGATGCCCGCCTCCTGGCGCAGCAGGGCGGGCAGGTCCGCGGGGGCTGGGGCGGTGCTGCTCAGGCCGTGCGCGGAGAACCACCTGCCGGCGTTCGCGGCGTCCCGCTCCAGGAATTCAGCGCCACGCGGGTTGGCGATCACATCGACGACCTGAGGCAAGTCGATCATGATGAGCCGGCCACGGTGAACCAGCAGGTTGTAAGCGGACAGGTCGCCGTGGGCCAGGCCCTGGCCGGCGAGCGTGATGAGTGCAGCCACCAGCTGATCCCACAGTCCGGCCAGCTCACCGCCGTGCGGGCGGGTCTCGGCCAGCCGCGGCGCGGCGGTGCCGTCGGGCTCGCCGATGAACTCCAGTACCAGCTCGGTGCCGAGCACCTGCACCGGGTAGGGCACGGGGACACCCGCCTGGTACAGCTGGCACAGGGCGCCGAACTCGGCGTTCGCCCACTGCCTGGCGATCATCTTGCGCCCGGCCGTGGTGCGGTTTGCCATCGCCCGGTTGTCACGGGATTCGCGGACCCGCCGGCCCTCCAGGTAGGCGCTGTCCCGGTGGAACAGCCGGTGATCGGTGTCCCGGTACCGCTTGGCTGCCAGCAGGCATGACCGCCCGCCCCCCGGCACGCCGCGGCGCAGGAGGAAGACGTCGGCTTCCTTGCCGGTCTTCAGGATTCCCAGGCCGGTATCGGTGGCAGCCAGCTCGGTGACGAGCCAGCCCGGGTACGGCCGTGGTCCCCGCTCCCCGGCGGCGGACTGATCCCAGGTGGACCAGCGGTCCCCGTCGGGCAGGCCATCAGCGGCGTCCAGTGCGTCCGGGGCGGGCAGTGAGGCACGATGACGGCTGCGTTTGGCGAAGGTGGGCTCGTCGTCGTCAAAACGCCGCTTTCCGCGGCGGCTGAAGGTGAAGTCGGGCACTGACGGTGCTCCTCAGGCAAGCGGTCTGGAAGGGCAGCGGGTAGCGCGAAACGGGCGTCAACATCGGTAGCCCTCCCTTCCGCTCGGCCGGCATCGCCGGGCCATCGGCCTGTGGGGCCCGAGAGTGCCACGCACGAGCACCGGCAGCAACCGGATTTCACGCGGGAGCTGGCCACAGACCCCATCACCTGTCCCGGCCACGGCCGGGGCCGGGAATGCGGCTGGGCGGGACGGCCTTTGAGCTGATGATGGACGTCATGGAGGAGCCGCTGCCGCTCGCGGTACTGGATTTCGTCGGGATCGAATACGGCGAAGGCGCCGTCGCGTCGGTCGCTGGTGCCGTGGGCATCGCCCAGGCCGTCGAGGCGGCCGGCTACCGCCGTTACTGGGTCTCTGAGCATCACAACATGACCAGCCTGGCGTGCAGTGCCCCCGAACTGCTGACGGCCCACGTCGGCGCGCGCACCTCGCGGATCCGGGTGGGCGCCGCGGGGATCATGCTGCCCAACCATGCGCCGCTCAAGGTCGCGGAGATGTTCCGGACGCTGCTGGCCATGTATCCCGGCCGCATCGACCTCGCGCTGGGCCGGGCGCCGGGCACCGACCCGCTGACCGCGCACGTCCTGCGGCGGGGGATGGTGACCGACCCGGCGGCTGAGTTCGGCGGCCAGGTCGGTGAGCTGCTGGCGTTTCTCGGCGATGGCTTTCCCGCCGGGCACCCCTACGCGCAGCTTGTGGCCGCGCCGATCGTCGATGAGCGGCCGGAGCTGTTCGTGCTGGGGTCGAGCGCTTATGGCCCGCACTTCGCCGCGGTCAACGGGATGAGTGCCGTGTTCGCCCATCACATGAGCCCCGATCTGGCGTTCGAGGCGCTGCGGTCCTACCGCCGCTCGTTCACGCCGCGCACGCAGGACGGGTCGCCGTACTCGGCGATGTCGGTGCTGGCCTTCGCCAGCGACGACGACGAGGCGATCACTGAATTCGCGGCGGCCTGGACGCTGACCATCCAGAACCTCCGCCGCGGGATACGTGAACCGCTGCGGCCAGAGCAGGTACGTGAGTTCGCCCGCTCGCAGGAGTTCCGCGCCAGCCGTCACGACGACGGTGCGATGGTGACTGGCGCGCCCAAGGACGTGGCCGAGCGGCTCCTGGAGATGAAGCAGCTCGCTCAGGCCGACGAGATCGTCGTTGTCACCCCGAGCCTGGACCGGGAGCGCCGCAAGGGCAGCTACGCGGCATTGGCGGACGCCTGGCGCATCGCGGCCTGAGGTAGCGCAAAGCGGCAGAATCGGTCATGTGGCGCGCTCTTTCCCCCGTGTCCAGCAAAGCGGCGATTGCGGGATTGCGCTGCCGGGGGAATACCGCCTGAAAGTACCGAGATTACCCATTACATTCGCCGTCTTCAGGCCGGGTGGTCGCGGTAGGTGACTGGCCTCGCGTTATGCTCACGATTCAGCATGCCAGCTGAGGTGTTCGCAGAGTTCCGCCTCATTGATAATCACTGGATAAACCAGGTCAATTGAGGCGGCGAAATGGAAGGGACCGGCAAGTGAGCTCTACCGCCAGCAGCAATCGTGCGGCCGGGGCCGATGGACCCAGGCGCCGCTTCCGGGGCAGGATGTCGCGGCGGACCCGGATCAACCCCGGCGTGCGTGCGGCCGTATCGGGCGCGCTAGCCGCGGTGGCCGTCATGACCCTGGCCGTCGTGACCCTGGCCGTCGGTGCCCTGGCCGCGTCGGCCGGCGCCAGCACGAGCACAGCCCGCGGCCTGGGCTTCGCGGCCCCTCGTGGCGCTCCAGCCGTTCATGCCCTGTCGCTGCACGCGATGCCGGTCGGGACGGTCACCTTCGGCTGGGGGCGCCATGGCCGCCTCACGGTCCATGCAGACATGTTCGGGCTCACGCCGGGCTCGTCGCACAATGTGATTCTGGTGATTCCCGGCTGGCTCCGCGCTGTCCGGTTCAGCACGCTCACCGCGAACAGCGTCGGCCAGGCCAACGCCACCCTCCACAGCGGTTTCACGGGCCGTGTTCCGCGCGGGAGCCGCCTGCTGGTGCTCATGGGAGTGGGAGGCCACGGCATCGCCAGGGAGCCGATCGCCAGGACCAAGCGGCTGAGACATCCCGGCCGCCGGCCACACCGGCTCATCTCGGTCGAGGTCGGCTCGGGCTGGTCCAGCTTCGGCACACCGCGGGGACGGGCGACCATCTCGTATAACGCCCAGCGCCTCACGCTGACCGTCACCGTCCACGCCAGCGGGCTCACCCCTGGGCCCCACGCAGCCCACATCCACCTTGGCAGCTGCATGAGCCAAGGCCCGGTCCTGTACATGCTGAAGGACCTGATCGCCAACACCCGCGGCAGGATCGCGCACGCAGTCCGGGTGTTCACCAACGTGACCGCGCCGATACCAGCCCACGGCTGGTACCTCAACATTCACCAGGGCAACAGCAGCAATATCCTCAGCAACGGCCAGCCCACCATCTTCTTCCGCCCGCTCCTGTGCGCGAACATCATTGGTTCTGGCTCCATCTCCTCGATTCTGAGAACGGGAGACATAACCACCGGTGTGCGGGGCACGTCGGACCGGAAGGTCGTGCTGACAGGCTCGGCCGCGACAGGAAATGGCGCGCAGACCTTTCCGTTCCTTTACCGGGGCCTGCTCACGGGTGCCGCGGCCGGAGCGGCAGTATCGGTGCTGACACCATCCTTTCGTGGCGTGACGTCGGCAACGTTCTATGGTCCTGACACCCACTCCTTCAACCCGACGGCCATCCCGCGAGGCCAGGTTCGCGCTGTCGGGAGTTACGAGTCGTCGTCGGCGCCGGCCGGTGTCGGCAACCAGGGCATGATCTACCTCGGGCCGGTGAGCGGGCTGGGCGGGTCATGGACATCCATCGACGTGCCCGCTGATGGCACCCATACGGTCGGGCACGTGCGGGCCTGCCCCAGGATCCGTGCCCACTGCTTCGTCATGGACACCATCGCGCACAGCACCATGGGCGATCTGGTGGTGGGCAACTACGACCTCAACCCCATTCCCGGGCGTGTGATCTCGGGCAATGCCTTCATCTACAACCTGCGCAGGCATGAGTGGACGTTGCTCCGCCTCGGCGGAAGCCTGTCGAGCAAGACCTCGCTGTATGGCATCTGGCAAGACGGCGGGGACAGGAGCTCGCGCTACACCCTGGCCGGCGGCTCAGCGGCCAGTGGAGCCCGGCGGGCCTTCCTCATGAACTACAACGAGCGGACTGGGCGCTTCGGAAGGCCGAAGTACTTCAGCTACGGCAACGCCCCGACCCGGTTCACGCACTTCGACGGCATCACCGCCGTGCCCGGCGGTTTCAACCTCGTGGCCGTGAGCTCGGCGCAGGATGCGTCGCTGGCTTTCGTTCCCGTCGGTGCCCGCAACGGGTTCTTTGGCACCGCACGGTGGCATCCCGTCAACGTCGCGGCAAGCCCGCTGTGCGCGGATGGCTGCGTTCTGGTGACCGGGAATGCCGTATACGAGAACCACGTGATGGGGCTCTACATCCCCACCAGCTCCGGTGCCCCCCATACCTACCTCGCCACCATCTGGTAGCCAGGCTAGTGCCGGTAGTCATCGGCGGAGCGGCGACCAGCCCCGCCACCTACCGGCTCCTCCCCGGGAGAAGCGTGAGCCGGAGCGTGTGACCGTGGCTGGCGAACTGGCTGGAGCCTTCGGGAACGCCGGTGATGACCTCGAAGACGACGGTGCTGCCGTCGCGGTGCTCACGCACGCTGGCCGTGGGCTCGGCTATGGCCGCGATGAGCGCCCAGGCCTGCCGCCGGATGTCGCGGCGGTTGCCGCTGGGGTTGTACTCGGCGGTGACGTCCAGCACGCCGTCGTCCCCGGTCTGGTAGTCCAGTAGCCGCAGTCCTGTCACCCTCGCCTCGCGCAGGTGAGGTATCAAGTGGACCTCGGGTTCCTCGCTGACCCAGCCCGGGCGGCGGGCCAGCACAGCCAGCGCCTCGACGGCAGCAGCGAACACGCTGGCGTCCGCCACGCCGACGAACCGGTCGTCTGTGTCCCACCTCTTGCGGGAGTCAACCGCATCTGCCATCTTCCAGCTCCTGGCCCGCGTGTCTTGCGCCATAGTTAAGCAGTGCGAGGCCGCCCTCGGGGGTCCGGTGGCCGCACAGGCGAGCATCCGGTTCCGCGACGCCGCCAGCCCCAGCAGCTTGTCCTGAGCGGACATCGTGCGGCGTCTTGCGGCGTCCGGCTGCCCGAACATCACAGCCGCCTCCGTCCCGGTATCTGCCAGTACGCTACCGGCGCTGGATATGCGAGGTTGTAGCCGCCGGCCGCCCGGAGGAGGATTACCTCACCGATCTTGGCCCGGCCCGGGCATACCCGCACGATGGAGGCACGATGTCGTTCGGCTCCGGCTTTGGGAACCTGCCGAACCCATCCGGCGGGCTGCTCGCGTCGGAGGCGGACAGGGAGGCCGCGCAGGCCGTGCTCAAGACTGCTTTCGAGCAGGAGCGGCTGACGCAGGAAGAGTTTGAGTCGCGGATCGGGCGTGCTCTGGCCGCGCGGACTCAGGGCGAGCTGGCCGAGCTGACGCGCGACCTGCCCGCCGACCCGGGCATGCCAGCCGCCACCCGCCGGGTATCGCGGACACCGCTGCTGGCTGCCGGGATCGCGGTGGTGCTGGCGCTGGTGATCTTCGGCGTTGTCCAGGCCTTGAGCCCCGGAACCGTCCAGCGTGCCGCTGCCCCGGCCAGAGCGCCCGGCGGCGGGGCCAGCCAGGCCGGCCCTGTGTCCAGTGGGCCGGCCGGGTGCCCGGTGGGAACGTCGCCCACCGCCCTGGCCATCGCCAACGCTCTCGCGCTCGACCCTGTCTACATCGATCCGGCGTCGTCCCTGCTGACCGGGCCTCAGGCCGGGCGGCTTCGGGCGAAGATCGCCCGTGACGACCCCGGCCGGATCCGGATCGCGGCCGTCGCGCCCTCGACATTGCGCCGCGGCGGCGGAGCGCGGGCGCTGGCGAACGCGATCGCCAGCTGCCAGGCAGACGGGGCGGGGACCACCCTGGTCACCATGAGCAGCACGGCGTACGTGGTCACCAGCTATGCCGACTACTCGGCGGCGGCACACGCCGTGGAGGCCGCGCTCAATACGCATGCCAGCCTGGCGGCTGGCCTGATGGACGCGGTCGGGCGCATCACCACCGTCGATAACGGCAGCTGACGCGCCGATCCGATCCGCTCCGGTTCGGCGCTCCATGCACAGCGGGAGCAGGTATCAGGCCGCTTTGTAGGCTCGTTCGAGGCCGTCGAGGATCAGGTCGAGCCCGAACCCGTACTCGCTGCCGTAGTCGTAGCCAGCCTGGAGGACATGCCCGAGCGTGAGTTCGGCGAGGTGCGGGTACTCGTCAGCGGGGAACCGCGCCAGCATGGCTTGCGCGATTGCCGAGGACTCCGCTGGAGTGCTGAACGGCAGCCCTCGCTCCTGTAGCGCGAAGCCGTAGATGTAGCTGTCGAGGACCGAGTAGGCGTGCGCGGCCAGCTCGACCGAGAAGCCCGCGTCCCGCAGGCACCCGATGACGGCGTCGTGGTGCCGCAGTGTCGCCGGACCAGGTGAGGTGCGCGACTCCATCAGGCCGATGGCCCAGCGATGCCGCGACAGGACAGTGCGGATCGAGATCGCCCGCTGGCGCATGGCCGTCTGCCAGCTGTCCTGGCGTGAGGGCAGCTCGACCTCGCGGAAGACCACGTCGATCATGCCGTCGAGCAGGTCCTCCTTGCTGGCCACGTGGTTGTAGACCGACATCGCCTCGACCCCCACCGCCTTGCCGAGCTTGCGCATCGTGAGCGACTCGATCCCGTTCTCGTCGGCGAGGGTGATCGCGGCCAGCAGCACCCGCTCGCGGTTGAGCGGAGCGCGGGGCGCTGGAACGTCATCGGGCATCCGCGGGCTCCCATCGTGCGGCCGGGCAGGCAACGTGGGCCGGCCACGCAGCTTGACGTGCTTACAGTGTACGTGTAACTTACAGTGTAAGCGTACAGCGTATGTCGCGTGGATCCCGCCTCACCTGGCGCCGGGAGCGCGCCAGGCCTCCCAGGAGGGACCATGAAGACAGCAACACCCGGCCGGCCGGCGGAGCTAATGGTGACGGAGGGCATGAGGACGATGAGGGCGATCGTCCAGGACGAATACGGCACCGTCCCCGAGGACGTGCTCCGGCTCGCCAAGGTCGCCAGGCCCACCATCGGAGACGACGAGATCCTGGTCCGGGTGGTCGCGGCCAGCGTGGATCGGGGCACCTGGCATGTGATGGCCGGCCTGGCCTACCCGATACGCCTGGCGGGCTTCGGGCTCCGCCGGCCCAAGGGCCCCAACCCGGGCCGCAGTCTGGCGGGGACCGTCGAGTCCGCCGGCAAGAACGTGACCGGGTTCGAGCCCGGCGACGAGGTCTATGGCACCTGCGCTGGCTCCTTCGCCCAGTACGCACGCGCCCGGGCGAGCAGGCTCGCACCCAAGCCGGCGAACCTCTCCTTCGAGCAGGCGGCGGCCGTCCCGGTCTCCGCGCTCACCGCGCTGCAGGCCGTGCGCGATCACGGGAAGGTGCAGGCCGGGCAGAAGGTACTGATCATCGGCGCGTCGGGAGGCGTCGGCACGTTCGCCGTGCAGATCGCCAAGGCGTTCGGCGCCGAAGTCACCGGCGTGTGCAGCACGGGGAAGACAGATCTGGTCCGCGCTGTTGGCGCCGACCACGTGATCGACTACACGCACGAAGACTTCGCCGATGGCCAGCACCGCTACGACGTCATCCTCGACATCGGCGGCAACCGCGCGCTGTCACACCTCCGCCGGGCGCTGACTCCTCGCGGAAGGCTCGTCATCGTCGGAGGCGAGACCGGTGGCCGGTGGCTTGACGGCACCGACCGCCTGCTCCGGGCGTATCTGCTGTCCCCGCTGGTGAGCCAGAAGCTAGGCGGGTTCATCGCGTCGGAGAACTCCAAGGACCTGAAGGTGCTCCGGGATCTCATCGAGTCCGCAAAGATCACACCTGCCATCGACCGGACCTACCCGCTCAGCGAGACCCCGGCGGCCATCCGGCACGTCCAGGAAGGCCGCGCCCGGGGCAAGGTGGTCATCACGATCTGAGGCGGCAAGCACGGCCTGGCTGGGCGGGACGGCGGCACGTAGCCGGCCGGCGAAGCCGGCTGCGACTCAGACGTGCCGTTCGTGGGCGTAGAGGCGGACGATGATGCCGTCGGGGTCGAGGATGTCACAGCAGTCCTTCGCGGAAGGCCTGCTTGGCTTGGTCACCGAGCCCTGCTGTCCACCTGTGGGCCACAACTTGGCGGAACAACGTCGCACCTCCATGAAAACAAGATCAACAAGCTATGTTTTCGCAGGTGGGGCGCCTGGGGCTCGAACCCAGAACCCACGGATTAAAAGTCGGCGGCCTGACGTGCCAGGCGGTGCTCAGGCATCCAAGCAGGTTGTGAACTCTAATCGGCGCTGGGTGCAGAACAAAGACTGTGAGTCCTGTAACGCGTCACGGCTAGCGGCCTTCTGTGATCTGCCCACAGTGTTGATTGTTGAGAATCTCGGGACTGACGGAAGTTGGGTCAAGTTCATCATTAGCAAACTCAGACCGAAACTTAACTTTTATTTGCGTGAGCCTCACCCCGGACTGCAAATTCTCAATGCCGGTGGTAATGGTGAGATTCCGAAGGAACTGGAAAGGGTTACTGCCCTATACCTCAGGGCGAGACCTAGCGAGGCAATGCCACTGCGGGTTATTGCCATGACAGACAGCGATG
>DATKRG010000140.1:0-9906 GCA_035532275.1 Streptosporangiaceae bacterium
GGTCGTCATCCCGGACGTCGGCCCCGTCCAGACGTGGACAGACCTGACGGAGGTCCAGGGAAACCTGGTCTCCTTCCGGATGACCTTCGTGTTTGACAGCGACGGCACGGTGCTGACCTCGCGCTCCACGCTGCGGTTCCGGAGCCGCGACGACCTCGCGAACTCGCTGACCGCAGCCAGCCTGGTCGTGGATGAGGTCCGAGACGCTCCCGACCGGCCTGGACGTGAGCTCGTCTTCATCGCGCGGGCTGGTCCCGGCCACCGTCGAGATCCGGGAGGACACCGCCGGTGAGCTGCCCCGATTCCGTGCTATCCGCGAAAAGCATGGGGTGGCCGTACCGGACGACGATGAGCATCTCCGGGCACTGACAGCGGAGGGCCGGGTCCTGCTGGCCATCACCCCCGACGGGCCGCTCTCGAGCTGGACGTGCTGGGGCTTGGACTGACCGCCCAAGTCCTCTCAAGAGGGCGGGCTGGCCTGCTGCTGCCGGAGAGCAAGCTCGGCTATCTGCTGGGCGATGGCGGCTGCCTGGTCTTCTTGGGGGAAGTGCTTGCCGGGCACGATGTGGAGGCGGGAGAGCCCGGCGGCCACGCGTGCTTTCTCGCCGTATACGGCCAGGGTCATGGCTGGGTCGTCGGCTGACCAGATCGCCTGGACTGGGTAGGGGACGTTGCGTACGGCGGCGCGGTAGCGGGCCTGCTTGGCGGGGGTGCGCACCCGCTGGGGTTTCCGCAGCGCCGCGCACTTCACCCGCACCTTCCATGCGCGCTACGGCATCACCCCGACTGGGCTCCGCCGTGGTTCACGCCGTCATTGAAGCGGCCGTCCCAGGCGCTCGGTCCCGGCCGGGGTCAATGCCGCACAGATAAGCACGGGGGGAGGAGACCGGAGCCGCTGTTGCTGAGATTGGCATACCAGACGCTGCCGATCTCGGTCGCCAGGAGCCAGTTCCTGCCAGCTGCTCCGGACGGGGACATGGGGACGGCGTGCCCCCCGATCTGCACCGTCGCGTTCACTGAGAACCAGACTGTCGCCTTGCCCGTCCCGGCCGGCTTGGCCGCGGTGATCCGCAGTGACGAGACTTTGAACTTGAGCTTGGTGCCCTGCAAGAACCCAGCCACGCAGCTCCGCTGTGATGGCACCACCGTCCGCTCCACGGCCCCGGCCGAGTTACTCGACAGTGCCGTCCAGAACGCGCGGATCGCCTGCTTGGCCGCGCTTGCTTGCGCCGCCGGCAGGGTTCCTGACACCGGTGGCGGTGATGCCTGGCCGAAGCTGCCGCCGCCCGAACTTGAGCCGGAGACTGACATGCTCTGGCTGAACTCGCTCCCTCTTATGACCTCGCTTGCGGGTGGGGCGGAGACCTGCACCGGAACACCGAAGTCGTAGTAATCAACCGCTTCTGAGACGCGGAAACCAGCAGGCACCCCCGAGCCCCGCGGCATCGGAAGCGAGATCGCGATGCGGCTCACCCTGGCCTGCCCGTCCACCCAGACATCGACCGGCAGTGTCGCCGAACCAAGGGAGCTGGCGAACGAATGGAACTCCGCACGTGCCCGAGGCCGCTGATGCGCTTCGGCTTTGGCGAGATCGACACTGACCCGGTAATGGGTCACCGCGACGCCCCGGATCGTAGCAGGGCCCAGGTCTGTCACCTTGCTGGCAATCGCAGTCAGAGCAGAGAGCAGGCCACGCATCACCATTTCTCCGTTCTGAAACCCCGGACCAAGGGTCCTCCTGAGCGCCTGCCGCGGCAATGCCGACGCGCGAATTGTTTCCCGCATCCGCCTCCCCGCGGCGCCTTCAGTATTCCTCGCTGGCGGCCAGTGGTTCCGTCGATGAGCTCGCGGAGGATCGGGCCGCGCCCTGCGGATCGGGCGATACTGGGCTTGTGACGCACGCAGACGCCTCGCCGGTGACCACCGGATCGCCACGACGGCCTCCGCGCCCGCCGTCCGAGCCCGTCGGACTCGTGCCAGTCGACCGTTCACACCGTGCTGTGCTGGAAAACCTGGGCCAGCTGTACCGCTACGACCTATCCGAGGCATACGGGCACCTCCCCAACCCGGACGGGACGTTCAACAACCGGCGCTTGGACCTGTTCCGCACAGACCCGGGGCGCCGAGCCTGGCTCATCAACGTCGCCGGGCACCTGGGCGGGTTCGTCATGACGGCGCCCGCTGACGACGGCGGTACCACAATCAGCGACTTCTTCGTCGTACGCGCACTTCGGCGCACCGGGGTCGGACGAGAAGCCGCACGGCAGGTCCTCGCCATGTTCCCCGGACGCTGGAGCATCGGGTTCCAGACCTACAACCCCGGTGCGCAGCGCTTCTGGTCACAGGTCGCATCCGATGCAGTGGGCGACGCCTGGCGCACACACGACGACCCTCCAGTGGAGGGCCGCCCGCCCGACACCTGGATCACGTTCCAGACCTGAGTAGCCACGGCCGCCTACACGCCGGATCAGCGAGCACCCGCACCTGCCGCGACAGGGCTACTTGGCTGGCTCTTCTCCGAGCACCTTGCGCAGGTAGGTTGCCGACTCCTGATACCCCAGTGTCAACGGCCATCGGGAAATCCGGTTGGGCGGCCGGGTGATCTCCTGGCTGGTAGCCGCTCACCGGGTTCTCGTTGAGCGAGTACGCGAAGTAGTGCGGAAGGCGAGGCGGCGCCGGGCAGCGAACTGAATGGCATACGAGGCCAGTATCAGCACCACGCACGGGGCGTACAGCCAGCGCCGGTTCTCCATCACACCCCAGAATCCGGTGTAGACGCCCGCGATGCCGACGAATGTGGACAGGCCAGCGGCGGGGATGCCCTTCCGGCGGGACACCCACCAGGCCAGCAGGCCAAAGGCCGCCGCGAACACAGCGGCACCGATCAGCACGGACCGGGTGGCCACTCTGATTCCCCTGCCGAGCGCGACTCCGGCGTTTGACGCCGCCGGGACGTCATCCGTCCTGCCTTAGCGCCAGTAGTCCGGCTGGCATAAGGATACGACCGGGCACGGATCGCTGTCAGGCTGCGCGGCGCCATCTCATGGCTTATGGCGCGCACACCGGGCGGTGCGACCGCGAACACCGTGCCGATCGCGCACGTGGCAAGCAAGCTGTCATGCGGCGGAGAGAGAGCGTGACGATCTAGCGACTGGGGCGGCCAGGCCGGTCTGGCCATCTCCCTGAGGCGGGGATAACGGTCACGCCTGCGGCGTTGCGGCTGTGGCTGCGTGATGATTACGGATACCGTGCAGGCAGATCGTCGCAGCTCACGGAGGTCCGGGGTGGCACAGAAGATAACAGTTGCACTGGAAGATGACCTTGATGGCGGGCGGGCGGACGGGACTGTCCGGTTCGGGTTCGGCGGCACCGAGTACGAGATCGACCTGAGCAAGAAGAACACCGCCGCGTTCCGCAAGCAGATCGCGCCCTACATCGAGCATGGCCGCAAGATAGGCCGGGCGGCGGCGCGCCGCGGTCTCCGCACCGCTGCCAGCCGTCAGCGCAGCAGTGACATCCGGGCCTGGGCCGTCAAGCAGGGCATCACGGTCAGCGAGCGCGGCCGTATCCCGGCGAGCCTGGTTGAGCAGTACCAGGCATCCAAAGGTCGCTAGCACGATCCGGGCCGGCCAGGCGCGGGCGTGGCGTGAGCCCAGGCCTGTCACGCCGCGTTGAGTGCGGCGGCCGGGATCGGGGTCAGGAACGGGTACGGGCAGGCGCCGGGTAGCTGCCGGCCCGGTGCCGTAACCTTCGCGTGTGGCGCGGGACGAACGCGGGGTGACTCCGCAGGGCGAAGACTTCTCGGCCTGGTACAACGAGGTCGTCTTCAAGGCTGAGCTGGTGGACCGGGGACCGGTCAGGGGCACGATGGTGATCCGCCCCTACGGCTACCGGATCTGGGAACTGCTCCAGGCCGAAATCGACCGGCGGATCAAGGAAACCGGTCACGACAACGTCTACTTCCCGCTGCTGATCCCGCAGAGCTACCTGCAGCGCGAAGCCGAGCACGTCGAAGGTTTCTCCCCCGAACTCGCCGTGGTCACCCACGCAGGCGGCAAGGAACTTGAGGAGCCGCTGGTCGTCCGGCCCACCTCGGAGACGGTCATCGGCGAGATGATGGCCAGGTGGATCAGCTCGCACCGGGACCTGCCGGTGCTGCTGAACCAATGGGCGAACGTGGTCCGCTGGGAGATGCGGCCGCGGATGTTCCTGCGCACGACCGAGTTCTTGTGGCAGGAGGGTCACACCGCGCATGCCGACCAGGCCGGCGCGATGCGGGAGACGATGCTCGCGCTTGACCTGTACGCGAAGGTGGCCCGCGAGATCGCCGCCATGCCGGTGGCCGGCGGCGAGAAGACCGCGGGAGAGCGGTTCCCGGGCGCCCAGCGGACGTACACGGTCGAAGGCATGATGCGCGACGGGCGCGCCCTTCAGTCCGGCACCTCGCACTATATGGGGACGAACTTCGCCAAGGCGTTCAGCATCCAGTACGCGGCGCAAAGCGGCGAACTGGAGTACTGCCACACCACGTCGTGGGGCATGAGCACCCGGATGGTCGGCGGTTTGATCATGACGCACGGTGACGACAAGGGCCTCGTCCTTCCCCCGCTGCTCGCTCCCTACCAGGTGGTGATCGTGCCGATAGGCCGCGGCGGCCAGGCCGGGCAGGTGCTGCCCTCAGCCACCGAACTGGCCGGCAGGCTCCGCCGGGCGGGCATCCGCACGCACGTGGACAGCCGGCCCCAGCTCTCCCCTGGCTTCAAGTTCAACCACTGGGAGCTGCGCGGCGTGCCGGTCCGGCTTGAGCTTGGCCCCCGTGACCTGGCCGAGGGCTCCGCACTGATGTCCACCCGGCTCGGCGAGGGCAAATCGCCAGTATCCCTCGACTCGGCGCCCGCCCGGCTGGAGTCTGAGCTCACCGCGATGCAAAGCCTGCTGCTGCAGCGGGCGACCGACTTCAGGGACTCCCACACGGCCACGGTGAACTCCTGGGCGGAGTTCGCCGAGGCAGTCAAGACAGGCTGGGCGCTGGCGTTCCACTGCGGCCAGCCCGGGTGCGAGGACGACATCAAGGCCGCGACATCGGCCACCCCGCGATGCATTCCGGCTGAAGGCGCCGCAGAGGATGGCATGTGCGTCCGGTGCAATCAAAAGACCGCATACAACAAGCGGCTCATCTTCGCACGCGCATACTAAGCCGTCAGATGGCATCACGCTAAGTGATGGAGAAGGTCAGGAGACCGCGCGCCAAGCCGCCTGATATGGAGCGTCGGCTCGTTGCGCAGTATTGCGCAGGTCGCCCGCTGTTCCCGTGCCACTATTGCTGCCGGAGAAAGCGCTACCGGAGCAGGGGAGTGCGAGATGGACGTGCGGGCCGAACGGGTCATCAGCGGCCCACCGGAGAAGGTGGCCGGGTATGTGATGGACTACCGGCACGATCCGGATTGGACGGCCATCAAGACCGTCGCCCTGACCGGAGAGGCCCCCGGCGGCGGGTTCGGTGCCGGCGCGCAAGTAACCCGCACGGCCTTTTTCCTTGGCCGGCGGACCGACTACGTGATGAACGTGGAGCGCTACGACCCACCCAGCGTGATGGAGATGCGATCGGTCCGGGCGCCGTTCCCGATGCAGGTGACATACCAGTTCCAGCCGCACCCGGAAGGCACGCTGGTCAGCATCCGGATCCGCAGCGACGGCGGTCGGCTGATGCGGATGGCCGGCCCGCTGATGCGCGCGACGGTACTGGCCACGATCCGTGGCGACCTCAAGAGCCTGTCCGGCAGCGTCTCCTGACCGGCCGGAAGATCCGCGAAACATGGCCCGACCCCGGCAACCGCGCCAGCCTCCCGCGCGCCGTGCTGGCGGCGGCCCTATTGCGGCAGGTTGTCGTGCCGGAACCGCGGCGTGATCGCGCCGGCAAGCGAGCGGAGGGTCGACGCGACGACCCGCCGGGTTTCCGCCGGAGTGATGACCTCGTCTACGGACAACCGCTCAGCCGGTACCCGGGTCGCGGTCGCCTCGGCGCGATACCGCTCGATCAGTGCGGCGCGCCGGCTCGGATCGGCGGCCAGCTCCCGCCGGAAGATCACGTCAGCGGCCCCCTCGGCACCCATCACCCCGATCTCCGCGTCCGGCCAGCAAAAGACGGCGTCCGCACCGAGCGAGCGCGAGTTCATCACGATGTAAGCTCCGCCAAAGGCCTTGCGCAGGATTACGGTTACCCGCGGTACAGTCGCCTCCGCGTAAGCGAACAGGAGCTTGGCGCCGCGGCGGATAACACCGCCCGACTCCTGGTCTCGTCCCGGCAAGAAGCCGGGGGTGTCCACCAGCGTGATAAGCGGTAGCCCGAAGGCGTCGCACAGCCGGACGAACCGCGCTCCCTTTTCCGCCGCGCGCAGGTCGAGCACACCCGCCAGCGAGCGGGGCTGGTTGGCCACCACCCCGACCGGGCGGCCCTCCAGCCGGGCAAAGCCGGTAATCAGGTTGCGGGCGTATTCGGGCTGCAGCTCGAGGAAGCTGCAGGCGTCCACGATCCCTTTGATGATGGCGCGCACGTCATAGACCTGGCGTTTGCTGGCAGGCAGGTCCGGCAGCGGCTCGGCGTCGGCGGGCATCCCGATCGGTGCCGGATCCCAGCAGGAGCTCGGCAGGTAGGACAGCACGGCGCGGGCCAGGTCCAGTGCCTCGGCGGCGTCGTCAGCGACCAGATGAGCCAGGCCGGACTGCCGCGCATGCACGTGCGCGCCACCCAGCTCGCCCGCGGTCACGCTCTCGCGAGTGACCGCCTGGACCACCCGCGGTCCGGTGAGGAACAGGTGAGCCCGGTCCCGCAGCATGATCAGGATGTCGGTGAGGGCCGGCGAGTAGGCGGCCCCGCCGGCGCACGGCCCGAGCACCGCTCAGCTGCGGCACCCGGCCGGAGAGCAGGACGTTGCCGCGGAAGATCTTCCCGTACCCGTCCAGAGCGGCCACACCTTCGTGAATCCGCGCCCCGCCGGAGTCGATCAGGCCGATGACGGGGGCCCGGACCCGTTCCGCGTAGTCGAGCACGCGCACGATCTTGCTCGCGTGCATTTCCCCGAGCGACCCGCCGAGCACGGTAGCGTCCTGCGCGAACAGGCCCACCGGACGGCCGCTGATGTGGGCATACCCGGTGATCACCCCATCACCTGCAGGCCGCTTGCGGTCCATGCCGAACGCGGTGGTCCGGTGCCGGACCTGACTGCCGAACTCGCAGAACGAGCCCGCGTCAACCAGCGCGCCAATCCGCCACCGCGCCTCGGTCGGCGGATCGGCCGACATCATGCGGTCCGGGACAAGCTGAGTCACCAGGCCCTCCCATCAGGCTGCTCCACAAGCCTGTTCGCCGGGCCTGGTGGTCGCCGCTCAGTTCTGAGCAGAGCCGCTGGCTGGGTCCTTTAGGCTGGGCCGCATGACCGCATACCTGGCGTTGCTGCGTGGTATCAACGTGGGGGGCCGGCAGCGGATGTCGATGGCCGACCTCCGGGCACTGCTGGCTGAGCTCGGCCACACCGAGGTCTTGACCCACCTGCAAAGCGGCAACGCCCTGTTCAGCAGCCCGCGCACTGACTCCGGCGGGCTGGCTGCCGAGCTGGAGCAGGCCATCACCCAGGAGCTGGGCATGTCCGTGCGCTGCCTGGTGCGCGCCCACGGGGACCTGGAGCGGATCGTGGGCGGGAACCCGCTCGCACGCGTTGCCACCGACCCGGCGCGGCTCCTGGTCACCTTCCTGAACGTCAAGCCCGATGCCGCCCTGCTGTCGACCATCGATCCGGAGGCGTACCTGCCGGAGCAGTTCGCTGCTGGCGAGCAGGAGATCTACACCTGGTTTCCCGACGGTGTCCGCGACGCGAAGCTGACCAACGTCTTCTTCGAGAAGAAACTTGGCGGCAAGAAGGCGGACATCGTCGGCACAGCAAGGAACTGGAACACGGTCACCAAACTGCTCGGGATGCTCAGCTGACCTGCTGACCCTCCAGCGTGATGATGCGATCATCCGGCTCTCTCGATGATCGCCAGGTGCCGGACCGCAGGGCCACCGCCAGCACATGGCTGCTGGTCGGGGCGTACTGGATGAACCGCCAGCCATCCGGGTCAGGGTGGGAGTCCTCGGGGTGGGCGATCAGGCGCGGGCGGCCGCTGCCGAGGGCGAACTCGCATCGCTCCATCGGGAGCGACAGGCCCATGCCCCGTGCCTTGACATACGCCTCCTTCAGCGTCCAGTACCGGAAGAACAGCCAAGGGCGCTGATCCGCTGGCGCGCTCGCCACTACCTGCTGCTCGGCCGGCGCCAGCACCTGCCTGGAGAGCGCCGCAGCGGGCCGTTGCCGGATTGCTTCCACATCGATCCCGCAGTCGATGTCGAGCGTGGCCACGCAGGCAACCAGACCATCGGTGTGCGAGAGGTTGAACCGCAGCCGGTCCCATGGCGGTAGCAGCTCCGGCCGGCCATGCGCCGAGACGGCGAACTGCCATGCCTCCGGCGTTACTTCCGGCGCACACTCCGACAGCGCCTGGCGGACCAGCGCGTGCGCCGCTGCGTAGAGCTGCCGGTCGCTGGCGAAGTGCAGCCGCGCCATCCGGGCGCGTTCCGCCGCGGACAGCGCCGTACTGGACAGCCGCCGGCTGGCCGGGGATGCGACCCAGACCCAGGCCTGACCGGGCGCGATGCGGTAGCACGGCACCCGCCGAGCATAGGTCGCAGCTGGCCGGGCCGGACCGCTCAGTGTTGAGCAGCACCGCTGAACCCGCGCCGCCTAGCCTCCTTCGCAAGAGGCTGCCGCCGCCGAGGAGGCCAGAGATGACCACACCGACCGACGCCACCACCAGCGAGATGCGGGCAAAGATCGTGCCGCCGGCGCGCAGCCAGACCGGGCTCGCCGTGGCCGACCTGCTGCACTCGGGCAATGCCGGAGTGGTGGTCAGCAAGGTCGGGCAGGCTCACTCGGAGTACCGCAACGAAGCCAGGATGTTCGCCCGGGAGCTGGCTAAGCACGTGAACAAGCGGCAGGCCGGCAACGCCACACTGTCCTGCTGCCGCTGCACTGGCACCCGCATGGCACCAATAGCAGACAGCCGGTGGCGGCGGACCAGGCCGATCAGCCCGAGTCCGCCATGCTGAACTCCGGCAACGCGGGGATCGTGGTCCACCGGGCAGCCCAGATCGGGTACGGGGTTCGCGCACAGGCCCGCAGGTACGCCAGGGAGCTGGCGGGCACCGTGAACAAGCAGCTGGCCGGCGAGGTGACCGTCTTCGTCTACGAAGAGGCATTCGGTGCCACCGACCGGCTGCACTGGCTGCTGCACCTGCAGGACCTGACGTCCTACCACCGGCTGCTCGAGCGGATGACCTGGTGCCGCTTGAGGAGCTCATCGGGCAAACCCCGGGCGCCCGCCCAATCAGCTCAGTCGACGAGCTGCGCTGCGACGCCTTCCAAACAGATGAGGAACTCGACGACTCAGCCGACTTGGGATCTTGCAGTAATTCGCTGCGTTATGTCACTTTCCCCATCCGCGCCGGGTGTCTGCATGGCCTTCGTACTCGATCCGGAACACGGGATAGTGCTCAGCGGCACCCTGGATCTCCTCCAGTGATGCGTCCGCGCTGACGCCGAAGTAACTGCGGGCCTCGCCGGCCATCGCCTTGGAGCCGGGGCGCCTGCCCCACCGCCACAGGTATGCGCGGATGACGGGGGCCCGCTGCTGTGGCGGCAGCTCGACCAGCCTGGCGGCATGCCGCTCCCGCCGGCCGATCACGACCCGCCCGCCCGCGGCGCGCACGTTGCGGACCCACTGCGACTCACCGGCGAGGGCCACCAGGTAATGGCCGCCGTCGCAGGCGGTCCGGAGCATGATGGTGCGGCGGATCACACCAGAGCGGCGGCC
>DATKRG010000141.1:0-11675 GCA_035532275.1 Streptosporangiaceae bacterium
GGCCTGGGCGGTGGCTGCTGCCGCCTGCGCTCCGGCGCCTGCGGTCAGCAGGATCATGGCGGCCGTGCTGCCGCGCACAGCCCAGCGCCGGGCATGGGTAACGACGTTCATCCTCTTCCCTCCGTGGTCCCGTGAACGCCAGGCTGCGGGGCCGGTGCGCAGCTTCACGGGGGACGGCAGCCACAGGTTGGCCACTGCCGTCACAGGGCATGACAGGAGGCCCATTATCCGGCTTTCGTCCGGCTATCTGGCGGAAATCGGAATCACCGATGTATGACGGCGGGAACGGGAGATGGCCGGGGGGCGTCTAAGCTTCGTCGGGCACCCCGCACGGACTGTCGGCAGCCGTCGCCCGATGTGACTGGGAGGTGGGTATGCGCAGCGCGCCGTTCCTCGCCGCCGCCGTAACGATCGTGGCCGTGGCCGTGACCGCTGGCTGCGGGCAGCAGCGGCCGGGCTCGTCCACGTCCGGCCCGGGCAGCCCCGCCGGAACCCCCTCGGCCGGCCCGGTGGCCCCGGCCGGCTGCGGCGGCGCCGTGCCCACATCGCCGCCCGACCGGACCCTCACCCTCACCGCCAGCGACAGCGGCAGGTCGTTCTGCATCCGGCCGGGCACTGGTGTGCTGATCTACCTCAAGGGCACGCGGTCACTGATGTGGACCGCGCTCAAGTCCAGCTCGGGCGCGCTGGTGCCGCGGCCGAACGGGCACCTGATGCTCGCGCTCGGCGTGACCGGCGGCTACTTCGTCGCGGTCAAGCCCGGCCTGGCGGCCATCAGCTCCGAGCGCAGCCCGTGCGGGTCCCGGTACACCCCGAACCCGCCGACCAGGCCGACCACCTCGGGCAAGACGATGATGTGCGGGGTGATCCAGTCCTTCCGGGTCAGCGTGACCGTGGCGGGCTGACGCCTCAGCCGGGCCGGGTCCCGCCCGGCTCGGCCAGCCCGTGCTCGTAGGCGATCTCCTCGTTGGACAGCCCGATGGTCAAGGGGCGCTCGCGGGCATCCATGGTTGCGCAAAGCAGTGGGTCCCGAAATGGGTGGGTCGGCCGCCAGGTGAAACGATCGGGGAATGGAAGGCCGTCCCCTCCGGGCCGCCTTCATGGCGGCCCCCTCGCCGGCCGCGCCGATGGCGGCCATCGTGCTCGCCACCGCGGCCATCACGGTGCTGGCCGTCGGCTGCCGGGCGCCAGCCGGGCCGCCGGGTGCGGCCCCGGCCACCAGCCTGGGCGCCAGAGCACGCCACCCAGCCGCCGGGCTGCCCTTCCCGGCGGCGCAGGAGCGCGCGGCCGGCACCTCGCGGTGGCACATCACCGACCTGCGCTCCCCGGCCGCGATCGAGGGCTTCGCCAGCCGGGTCAGCGTGCTCCCCGGCCAGTCGTTCCGGCTGTATGTGTCGACGACATCGGCGAGCTTCCGGGTACAGGCGTTCCGGATGGGCTGGTATCACGGCACCCGTGCCCGGCAGGTCTGGCAGTCCGGCCCGGTGCGCGCCCGTCACCAGCCGGGCCGGCGGGTGCGCTGGACGACCCGGACGGTGACCGCGCCCTGGCACCCCAGCCTGACCGTCTCCACCGCGGGCTGGCCACCCGGTGCCTACCTGCTCCGGCTGGACGCGGCCAGCGGGGCGCAGCGGTACGTCCCGGTCACGGTGCGCTCGCCGAGCACGGCGGGCAAGGTCGTGCTGCTGCTGGGGACGACCACCTGGCAGGCGTACAACCAGTGGGGCGGCTACAGCCTGTACGACGGGCCGGGCGGGCCGGCTGACCGGGCATACGCGGTCAGCTTCGACCGGCCCTACGACGGCAACGGGGCCACCTTGTTCCTGGCCTTCGACGAGCCGCCGATCGCACTCGCCGAGCGCACGGCCGGGGTGCCGCTGGCCTACGAGACCGACAACGACATCGCCGTTCACCCTTCGCTGCTGAACGGAGCCAGGGCGGTGATCTCGCTCGGCCATGACGAGTACTACTCGGCGGCCATGCGGGCGGCGCTGCTCGCCGCCCGCGGCACCGGCACCAATCTGGCATTCCTGGGCGCCAACGCGATGTTCCGGCACATCCGTTTCGCGTCATCGCCGCTGGGCCCGGACCGGATCGTGATCTGCTACAAGGAGGCGTCGCTGGACCCGATGCACGGGAAGGACAACGCGCAGACCACGCAGGACTGGCGGTACCCGCCGGACCCGCGGCCCGAAAGCGTGATCACCGGGGTGTTCTACGAGTGCAACCCGGTCAGCGCGCCGTATGTGGTCTACGACCCGCGGAGCTGGATCTTCGCTGGGACCGGGGTCCGCAAGGGCACGTCGTTCCCGGGCATGGTCGGGCCCGAGTACGACCGGGTCAACCCGGCGGTGCCGTTCCCGCGGCCACTGGAGGTGCTGGCCCACTCGCCGGTCGACTGCGGCGGGGTGCGCAGCTACTCCGACTCGGCCTACTACACCGTGCCCAGCGGCGCGGGCGTGTTCGCGTCCGGCACCATGCGCTGGGTCTGCGCGATGCGCGGGCCGTCCTGCGGCCACGGCATGACCAGGGCCGCCCGCGCCTTCGCGGACCGGGCAACCCAGAACCTGCTGCGCGCCTTCGCCGCCGGCCCGGCCGGCCGCACCCACCCCGCCCGCAGCAACCTGGCCGCCGTCCACCCCTCCCGCTACCCCACCTACTGACCGCCGCCGGTGCGGTGCCGGACCTGGCGGCTGGTGGAAAGATCGGTGGGTGGCCTTCGACGAACTGGACCAGCGGATCGTGGCCGCGCTGGTGGCGAACGCCCGCGCCACGTACGCGGAGATCGGGGAGCGGATCGGGCTGTCGGCGCCCGCGGTCAAACGCCGGGTGGACCGGCTGCGCTCATCGGGCGCGATCACCGGGTTCTCGGCCACGGTGGACCCCGCCGCGCTGGGCTGGACCACCGAGGCCTACGTGGAGCTCTTCTGCCGGGGCCGGACCTCGCCGTCGGACATCAGCGCGGCGGTGAGCAGGTACCCGGAGGTGACCGGGGCGGCCACGATCACCGGGGAGGCCGACGCGCTGCTGCACATCCGTGCCGCCGATGTGCGCCACTTCGAGCAGGTGGTGGAGCGGATCGGGGCGGAGCCTTTCGTGGTCCGCACCCGGAGCGCCATCGTGCTCTCGCGGCTGGTGAGCCGGGCGGACATCCTGCCGCCCGGGCCGCCGGGGCCGCCCGGGCCGGCCGGGGACGGCACACCCGGCAATTAAGGCTGATTTGGGCGAATCTGCCCGGCTGACCTGGGTCAGCGATTACAGTCGCACGTATGCGCGAACCAGACGAGGCCGACAACTCCGGCAGCACCGCCCAGTTCCGCGCTTTCGTCGACCGGCCGGGTAGCCCGGAGACGGCCCAGCCGTGGGCCATGGCCGCTCCCGGCAATCAGGTGCTCAAGTTCACCCTGATCGTGGTCGGCGTGGCGATAGTTATGGGCATCCTCGCCTTCGTGTTCATCGGCTGACGTCAGCCGTCACCTGCTGGCGCCCTCGGGCCGGGTGCCCTGTGGCCCGTGCGCCGGCCCAGCTCCGTCCGCATCGTCGTCGGTGTCCGGCTGGTAGCGGTATCCCATGCCAGGTTCGGTGCGCAGCCAGCGCGGCCGGGCCGGATCGGGCTCCAGCTTCCGCCGCAGCTGGGTCATGTACAGGCGCAGGTTGCCGGTCGCGTCGGCGTAGCCGGGACCCCACACCTCGGCCAGCAGCTGACGCTGGCTGAGCAGCTTGCCCGGATGCCGGACCAGCACCTCCAGCAGGTGCCACTCGGTCGGGGTCAGCCTGATGTCGGTGCCGTCCGGCCTGGTGACGCGTTTGGCGGCCAGGTTGATCGTCAGCTCACCGAGCCGGACCTGTGGCGCCTCCTCGGCCGGTGCGGCCCGCCGGGCGGCGGCCCGCATCCGGGCCAGCAGCTCGTCCATGCCGAACGGCTTGGTCACGTAGTCGTCGGCGCCCGCGTCCAGCGCCTCCACCTTGTCGGTGCTGTCGGCACGGCCGGACAGGACGATGATCGGAGCGCTGGTCCAGCCCCGCAGCCCGCCGATGACCTCCACCCCGTCCAGGTCGGGCAGGCCGAGATCCAGGATGACCAGGTCCGGCGGGTACCGGCCGGCCACCTCCAGCGCCCCGGCGCCGGTCGCGGCGGTGTCCACCTCATATCCGCGCACCCGCAGGTTGATCCTCAGCGCGCGCAGGATCTGCGGCTCGTCGTCGACCACCAGGACACGCGTCACCGGACCAGCCTGCCACCTTCGGGTGAGGCCGGGGGCGGGGACACGGCCGGGGGCGGGGAGGGGGATGGGGCGGATGCGGCGGCCCCGGCCGGGGCCGCGTCCTGGCCGCGTTCGCGGCGGCCCGGCTCACCCGGGCCCGGGCTGTCCGGCCGCGGCGCGGCCGGCAGCGACAGGGCCATGGTCAGCCCGCCACCGGGGGTCTCCTCGGGTTCGAGTGTGCCGCCCATCGCCTCGGTGAGGCCGCGGGACAGCGCCAGGCCGAGCCCGACACCGGCGGTGTTGTCCGTATCGCCGAGCCGCTGGAAGGGCACGAAGACCCGGTCGCGTTCGGGTTCGGGAATGCCGGGCCCACGGTCGGCCACCCGCAGCTCGACCCGCTCACCCAGGGCACTTGCGGACAGCAGTGGCGGCTGGCCGGCCGGGGAGTACCGGATCGCGTTGGTGGTCAGGTTGACGATGACCCGCTCCAGGATCGCGGGGTCCACCCGCACCTCGGGCAGCGAGTCGGGGATCTCCACCCGCACGTCCCGGCCCGCCGGCCCGAGGTCGTCGAGCGCCCGCGCGACGATCTCCTCCAGGCCCGCCGGGCGGGGGAAGACCGACAGCGCCCCAGCCTGAAGCCTGCTCATGTCGAGCAGGTTGTCCACCAGGTGGGCCAGCCGGTCCAGCGACTCGTCGGCGGTGGCCAGCAGCTCGTCCCGGTCCTCGTCGGCCCACCTGATGTCGGGCGAGCGCAGGCTGGTGACAGCCGCCTTGGCCGAGGCCAGCGGGGTGCGCAGGTCGTGGCTGACCGCGGCCAGCAGCGCCGTGCGCATCCGGTCGGCTTCGGCGATCGGCCGCGCCGCCTCGGCCTCTGCGGCCAGCCGCTGCTGTTCCAGCGCGACCCCGGCGTAGGTGGCGAACACGGCCAGCACCCGGCGGTCGGTGGCCGGCAGCGTCGGCCCCCGCAGGGCCAGCGACAGGGTCTCGGTGACGGGAACCTCCACATCGGCGCCGTCCGGGGAGGTGAGCACCGGCTCGCCGGAGTGCGCGACCGCGGCCCATTCCCCGGCCGGCCCCGGCAGGGGCCTGCCGCCCGGGCCGGGCGGGCATTCCAGCAACGTCACCGACTCCATGCCGAACGCCTCGCGTACCCGGTCCAGCACGGCCGCGACGGCCCGCTCGCCGCGCAGCACGCCGCCTGCGGTGGTCGCCAGCAGCTCGGACTCGGCGCTGGCTCTGGCCGCCTGCCGGGTGCGCCGGGCAGCCGTGTCCACCACCGAGCTGACCACGAGCGCCACCACGATGAAGACGCCCAGCGCGAAGGCGTTGTTGGCCTCCGAGATGGTCCACTTGTGGATGGGCGGGGTGAAGTAGTAGTTGAGCAGCAGCGAGCCCACCACGGCCTCGAGCACCGCGGGCACGAAACCGCCCACCAGCGCCACCACGATGACGGCCACCAGGAACATCAGCACGTCACTGATCAGGTTGACCTGGCCGCGCATGGCCACCAGCGCCAGCGTGACCAGCGGCGCGAGCGCGATGGCCAGCAGGTACCCCAGCAGCTGCCGCCGCCGCGGCAGGCCGCCGCGGCTGCTCGGCAGCCCCCGGCCGCGGCCCATGTGCGGGTGGGTGACGATGTGCACATCGATGTCGCCGGAGCCGCGGATGGTGCGGGAGCCGATCCCAGGCCCGGTGAGCATGGCGGTCAGCCAGGGCCGGCGGCTCGCGCCGAGCACCAGCTGGGTGGCGTTCTCGGCCCGGGCGAAGGTGAGCAGCGACTCCGGGATGTTGTCGCCGACCACCTGGTGGTAGCTGCCGCCGAGCGACTCGGCGAGCCGCCGCTGGGCGGCCAGCGCCGCCGGGTCGGCGCCGGTCAGGCCGTCCGACCGGGTGACGTGCACGGCCAGCAGGTCCCCGCCGGACGAGCGGGCGGCGATCCGGGCGGCGCGGCGGATCAGCGCGTCCCCCTCGGGCCCGCCGGTCAGCGCGACCACCACCCGTTCCCTGGCCTCCCAGGTTTCCCGGATGTGGTGCGCATCCCGGTAACGCTGCAGGCCCTCGTCCACCTTGTCGGCCAGCCAGAGCAGGGCGAGCTCGCGCAGGGCGGTGAGGTTCCCGGTGCGGAAGTAGCTGGTCAGCGCGGCGTCGATCTTCTCCGGCGGGTAGACGTTGCCGTGTGCCATCCGGCGGCGCAGCGCCTCCGGCGTCATGTCGACCAGCTCCACCTGGTCGGCGCGGCGGACGACGGCGTCGGGGACGGTCTCCTGCTGGCGCACGCCGGTGATCTTCTCGACCACGTCGTTGAGCGATTCCAGGTGCTGGATGTTGACGGTGGAGATGACGTCGATGCCGGCGTCGAGCAGCTCCTCCACGTCCTGCCAGCGCTTGGCGTTGCGGCTGCCCGGGATGTTGGTGTGCGCGAGCTCGTCCACCAGCGCGATCTTCGGCTTGCGGGCGAGGACGGCGTCGAGGTGCATCTCCTCGAAGAACGTGCCCCGGTAAGGGAGCCGGGCACGCGGGATGACCTCCAGGCCCTCCACCAGCCTGGCGGTCTGCGGCCGCCCGTGCGGCTCCACGAAGGCCACGACCACGTCGGTGCCGCGCGCGGCCCGGCGGTGCCCTTCACCGAGCATCGCGTACGTCTTGCCGACCCCGGCGGCGTTACCGAGATAGACCCGGAGCTGCCCGCGGCCTTCCTGGCTCATCGTCTCCCTGCCAGCGAAGTTTGTGCCTGCTGATACCAGTCTGGCGGCAGCGCGGGACCACCTGGAGCACGGGTGCCCCGGCGGGGCCGAACCCTAACAAGATCCATGCGCGTGTCCGCCGGGTGGCTCTAGGACACCGGGTACTGCTGGTCCAGTGCGATGTTCAGCATGAGCACGTTCACCCGCGGCTCACCGAGGAACCCGAGTGTGCGTCCCCGCGTGTTCTGCTGGACCAGCGCCCTGACCGCCGCCGGGCTGATGTGCCTGGCAGCCGCCACACGGTCCACCTGGATGGCGGCGTTCTGCGGCGAGATGAAGGGGTCAAGGCCGGAGGCGGATGCGGTTACCGCGTCCGGCGGGATGCTGGAGATCTTGACGTGGTCGAACGCCGCGATCTGCTGCTGGCGTTGCCTGATCAGTTTCACCAGGACCGGGTTGGTCGGGCCCAGGTTCGACGCGCCGGAGAACCCCGGGTCGCAGCCGTAGTCGGTCGTGACCGCCGGGTTGACCGCGGCCGATGGCCGCGGCTGGAAGTACTGCGGCAGCGGGTTGCCCGTGGCGTCGGTGAACTCCTGGCAGAGCAGGCTGGAGCCGACCACCCGCCCCTTGTAGCTGACCAGCGAGCCGTTGGCCTGCTTATGGAAGGCCACCTGGGCGATCCCGAACATGACCACCGGGTAGGCGATCCCGCAGATCACGGTGAAGATCAGCAGCCCGCGGAGCGCGGCGATGAGCTGCCGGGCGGTGCTGGGAAGACGGTTCATGGCGGGTCAGCCACCAAATCCTGGGACGAACTGGATGATGAGGTCGATGGCCTTGATCCCGATGAACGGGATGATGAGCCCGCCGGCACCGTAGATCCACAGGTTCCTGCGGAGCATCGACGACGCCGAGGCCGGCCGGTAGCGCACGCCGCGCAGCGCCAGCGGGATCAGCGCGACGATGATCAGCGCGTTGAAGATGATCGCCGAGGTGATCGCCGACTCTGGGCTGTGCAGGTGCAGGATGTTGAGTCTGGCCAGGCCCGGGAACGCGACCGAGAACATGGCCGGCAGCATGGCGAAGTACTTGGCCACGTCGTTGGCGATGGAGAACGTGGTCAGCGCCCCTCGCGTGATGAGCAGCTGCTTGCCGATCTCCACGATCTCGATGAGCTTGGTCGGGTTGGAGTCCAGGTCCACCATGTTCCCGGCCTCTTTGGCGGCCATGGTCCCGGTGTTCATGGCCACGCCGACGTCGGCCTGGGCGAGCGCGGGGGCGTCGTTGGTGCCGTCCCCGGTCATCGCGACCAGCTTGCCGCCTTCCTGCTCTCTCTTGATCAGCGCCATCTTGTCTTCCGGCGTGGCCTCGGCGAGGAAGTCGTCCACGCCGGACTCGTCGGCGATGGCCTTGGCGGTGAGCGGGTTGTCACCGGTGATCATGACGGTGCGGATGCCCATCCTGCGCATCTGCGCGAACCGCTCGGCGATACCCTCCTTGACGATGTCCTTGAGGTGGATCACGCCGAGCGCCCGGGCGGTCCCGTTGGCCTTTTCGGCGACGACCAGCGGGGTGCCCCCCGCCGAGGAGATGCCGTCCACCAGCGGGCCGAGCTCGTCGGCGGGGGAGCCGCCGTTGGCCCGGATCCACTCGCGGACCGCGCTGGAGGCGCCCTTTCTGACTTGCCGCCCCGGGCCGAGACGGCCGCCGTCGGTGTCGATCCCGCTCATCCGGGTCTGCGCGGTGAACTCGACGAACTCCGCGCCGCGCAGTTCGCCTTCGTGACGCTCCCGCAGGCCGTACTTCTCCTTGGCCAGCACGACGATGGAGCGTCCCTCCGGCGTGTAGTCGGCCATGCTCGACAGCTGTGCCGCGTCCGCCAGCTCGGCCTCCGTGACGCCGCCGACCGGGAGGAACTCGGACGCCTGCCGGTTGCCGATGGTGATCGTGCCGGTCTTGTCCAGCAGCAGGGTGTTGACGTCGCCGGCCGCCTCGACGGCCCGGCCGGACATGGCCAGCACGTTGCGCTGCACCAGCCGGTCCATGCCCGCGATGCCGATCGCCGACAGCAGCGCCCCGATCGTGGTCGGGATCAGCGCGACGAGCAGCGCCACCAGGATGACCAGGCTCTGCGGGGCACCTGAGTAGAACGCCATCGGCTGCAGGGTGACCACAGCCAGCATGAAGATGATCGTGAGCGCGGCCAGCAGGATGTTCAGCGCGAGCTCGTTCGGCGTCTTCTGCCGCTCGGCCCCTTCGACGAGCGCGATCATCCGGTCGATGAAGGTCTCGCCGGGCTTGGAGGTGATCTTCACGACGATCCGGTCGGACAGCACCCGGGTGCCGCCGGTGACAGCGGATCTGTCGCCGCCCGACTCCCGGATGACCGGCGCGGACTCGCCGGTGATCGCCGACTCGTCCACCGAGGCGACTCCCTCGACGACGTCGCCGTCGCCGGGGATGATCTCACCGGCCTCCACCACGACGAAGTCGCCGAGCGTGAGCTGGGTGCCCGGCACCTCCTCCTCGCGGCTGTCCGCCTGGCCGGGCTGCCAGCCGATCAGCCGCCGGGCCACGGTTTCCTGCTTGGTCCGGCGGAGCGTCTCGGCCTGCGCCTTGCCCCGGCCCTCGGCCACGGCCTCGGCCAGGTTGGCGAACACCACCGTCAGCCACAGGAAGACGACGATCGTCGCGTTGAAGACCGACGGCTTGGTGATGGCCGTGTACGTGGTCAGCGCGGCGCCGGCCTCGACGACGAACATGACCGGGTTCTTCAGCTGGACCCGCGGGTCCAGCTTCGCCAGCGCGTCAGGGGTCGACCGCCAGATCATTGTGGGGTCGAGCAGGCCTCCGCCGATCCGGTGCGCAGTGCTGGCCCGGGGGGACACGGCGTTTCCCGGGGACACCCCGGACCCCGATGGCCCGGAGCCTCCCGCTCCTACCGGTACTTGTGCCACGGACATCAGTGCAGCCCTTCCGCGAACGGGCCCAGCGCGAGAGCCGGGAAGTAGGTCAGGCCGACGAGGATTCCGATGACGCCGACGAGCATGCCGACGAACAGCGGCGTGCGGGTGTCCAGCGTGCCCGCGCTCGCGGGCACCGGTTGCTGCCGGGCCAGCGACCCGGCCAGCCCCAGGGCGAAGATCTCCGGCGCGAACCTGCCGAGCAGCATGACGATGCCGCCGAGCGTGTTGTACCAGGGGGTGTTCGCCGTCAGGCCGGCGAAGGCGGATCCGTTGTTGTTCGCTTCGGACGCGAACGCGTACATGATCTCGGTCAGGCCGTGCGGGCCCGGGTTGAGTATCGATGCCTGCGGAGTCTTCAGCGCGATGGAGAGCCCCGCGGCGGCCAGGGTGATGGTGGGAATCGTCAGGAAGTACAGCGCCGCGTACTTCATCTCGGCAGGCCGGATCTTCTTCCCGATGTACTCCGGCGTCCGGCCGACCATCAGCCCGGCGACGAACACCGTGACCATCGCCAGCACCAGGATGCCGTACAGCCCGGCGCCGACGCCGCCAGGGGCGATCTCGCCCAGGGCGATGTCGAACAGGGCGATGCCGCCGCCGAACGGGGTGAACGAGTCATGGAACGAGTTCACCGAGCCGGTCGAGGTGACCGTGGTCGAGGCGGCGAACAGCGAGGAGCCGGGCGTGCCGAAGGCGACGTTCTTGCCTTCCATGGCTCCGTGCGCGAGCTGCGGGGCGATCCCGGCGTGCTGGGCCTCGAAGAAGCTGATCCCGCCGACGGCTGCCAGCCAGATGACCACCATGACCGCGAGCAGCGCGAAGCCCTGGCGGTTGTCCTTGACCATCTTGCCGAACGTGCGCGGCAGCGCGAACGCGGTCAGCAGCAGCAGGAAGATCTCGAACCAGTTGGTGAACGGGTTCGGGTTCTCGAACGGGTGGGCGGAGTTCGCGTTGAAGAAACCGCCGCCGTTGTTCCCCGCGTCCTTGATGACCTCCTGCGAGGCGACGGGGCCACCGACGATCGTCTGGTGCGCGCCGGACAGGGTGGTCACCGTGTGGTAGGAGGAGAAGTTGTCGATCACCCCGCTGGCGGCGAGGATCAGCCCGCCGACGATGGACAGCGGGATCAGGTACCGGATCGTGATCCTGGTCACGTCGACCCAGAAGTTGCCGAGCTTGTCGGTCCTGGACCGGATGAACCCTCGGACCAGCGCGATCGCGACCACGATGCCGACCGCGGCGGACAGGAAGTTCTGTACCGCGAGGCCGCCCATCTGGGTCAGGTAGCCCATGGTGGACTCGCCGGAGTAGTTCTGCCAGTTGGTGTTGGTCACGAACGACGCGGCGGTGTTCCAGGCCAGGGCCGGCGGGACGTTGGCCATGCCGACCGACAGCAGCAGGTAGTGCTGCAGCCGCTCGAGCCCGTACAGGAACAGCACGCTGATGAAGGAGAACGCCAGCATGCTGCGCAGGTATGCGCTCCATTTCTGGTCCGCGGCCGGGTCGACGCCGATCAGCTTGTAGATGCCGCGTTCGACCCGCCAGTGCTTGTCCGTGGTGAAGATGTGGGCCATGTAGTTGCCGACCGGCACGTAGCACACGGCCAGTGCGGCGACTAGCAGGGCGAGCTGCAGCCAGCCCGCGAGAGCGCTGCTCACTAGAACCTCTCAGGCAGGACGAGGGCCGCGAACAGGTAGATGGTCAGCAGGATGCCGGCGATCAGGCCGATCCAGTTCTCAGCGCTCAAAGCGCTCGACCCCCTTGACCAAGAGGAAGAGCGCAGCGAAGACGACGATCGTCAGGCCGATGTAGACGAG
>DATKRG010000142.1:0-1311 GCA_035532275.1 Streptosporangiaceae bacterium
ATCCTGTTCGCCCGCCACGGCCTGACCGTCAGCCAGATCGGCATCCTGGCAGCCCTGTACCCAGCGGTCTGGGGAGCCGGGCAACTCGCCACCGGAGCACTCTCGGACCGGATCGGCCGCAAATGGCTCATCGCCACCGGCATGGCAGTGCAGGCCACCGCGATCAGCCTGACCGCCCTCGGCACCACCTTCACCACCTGGGCGCTCGCCGCCGTGCTGCTCGGCGCCGGCACCGCCATGGTCTACCCCACCCTGCTCGCCGCCATCGGCGACGTCGCCCACCCCACCTGGCGCGCCCGCTCCGTGGGTGTCTACCGGCTCTGGCGCGACGGCGGGTTCGCCGTCGGCGCCCTGCTCGCCGGGGTCATCGCCGACGCGTTCGGGATCCTCGCAGCCATCTGGGCCGTAGCCGCGCTCACCGCCGCCTCCGGGCTGGTCGTCGCGGTGCGCATGTACGAAACGCGGCCTGCCCGCCCGGCCGCAGCGCCGGCCATCTGAGACTGCGCCCCGGGGTTGTGCTGGCTGGCTTCTGGCCGCGGGCCTGTCAGCGGATGTCGAGTTCGGTGTGCATGCCCATGGCGTAGTGGCCGGGCAGGTTGCAGATCAGCTCGTAGCGGCCCGGGCGCAGGGTCAGGGTGAGCCAGCTGACCGCGCCCGGGGCGATCCCGTCGCCGTGCCCGGCGCCGCAGGTGGCCGATGCCTCACCGAGGCTGCCCGTCTCGCCGACGGTCCCATCCGTGCCCACCGGGCGCCCACCGGGCTGCTGGCCGGGTGGGAGTGGCAGGACGACAAGCTCGTGGGTCAGCGCGCCGGTGTTGGTGACCCGCAGCGACACGGTCCCCGCAGCCACACTCGCCCGGTCGGCGAGCACCCGCATCATGCCCACATTCCCCTGGGGGTTACCGGCCATCATCGCGCCCATCATGTCCGTGAGGGTGACATCCACGCCCTGCCCGGGCAGGGCGGGTGCGGTGCAGGCGGCACGGGAAGCGGCCCACGGGGCATGCCACGGGCCCCGGCTCGCGGCCAGGGCAGTGGATACGGCAGCGGCCAGCGCGGCGCAGGCAAGCACGGCAGCTGCCGCTGTGACGGCAGACCGCCTGCCAGGACGCCACCGGGAGGCCTTCGGTGGTTGGCTTGCGTTCAGCACGCCGCGCCGGCTGGCGTATTCATCGATGCTGATTTCGCCGCGGGCGAGCCGTTCGCCGAGGAGGCGCAGCGCCGTATCGTGCGGCCCGCCCCGGTGGCCGCGTGACCTGGCCGTGCCCTTCCGCGTCATCACGGCCCTCCCGGGAGCTGGCGGCTTGTCAC
>DATKRG010000143.1:0-9794 GCA_035532275.1 Streptosporangiaceae bacterium
CGGCCACCACCGCGACCCGGTCATGATCAACGACCCGGACCCTGCAGTCCTCCAAACCCACGACCATCTGCTCATCTGACTTACTGCTCATACATGACGACGTTAGCGGCGCACGGCACCTGACCTCAAGTCCCATACGCGCGGCGCGGCTCCCGCCGTTGCAGTACGGCGAGCTGGTGGCGCAGGATCCAGATCCCTGCGCTCTTCCATGTCTCCTCACGCCGGGACAGCCGCAGCCACGCGGCTAGCCGCGTGATCAGGAGAAACACGGACCGCAGGCACATGACCGGTGATCATCGCGGGCGGAGCGCCGACACCGCGACTCTGCTGCTCACAGCCATGGACGAGATTCTCGGCACTCACAGGCCATAGGTCACCGTGATCGCTGAGATACCCGCAGCGCACGGCACCGGCTTTGTACGCTTGTGAGGTGACGGTCGCGGGAGATGGGGTTCGGCTGGCCGAGTTGGTGGCCGCCCTGTCGCTTGCGACGGATCTGGGGCTGGGTCAGCCGCAGCAGCACATCATCCGTCAGACGCTGATCGCGATGCGGGTGGCGGAGCTCGAAGGCTTGTCCGACGACGAGCGGGCCGCGATCTTCTACGTGTCGCTGCTCGCGTGGGTCGGGTGCGTGGCCGATGCGCACGAGATGGGTAAGTGGTTCGGCGACGACATGGCGGTGCGGGCCGACAGCTATCTGGTGGACCTGACCGGTCCGCCGATGATGCGCTTCATGATCGGCCACGTCGCCAGCGGCAGTTCCCCGATCCGGCGGCTGACGATGATCGGCCGGTTCCTGGCCGGCGGGTCCAAGGAGATTGAGCGCTCGATGGCCTCCCACTGTGAGGCTTCGGGCGACCTGTCGCTGCGCCTGGGACTCGGTCCTGAGGTGCGTGACCCGCTTCAGCAGGCGTTCGAGCGTTGGGACGGCAAGGGCTCACCCGCCAAGCTGGCGGGCGGCGAGATCGCCCGTATCATGCGGATCGTCCACGTGGCCAACGACGTCGAGGCGTTGCACCGCATCGGCGGGGTGGATGCGGCAGCCGAGATGCTGCGCTCCCGCCGGGGCACCGAGTTCGATCCTGAGCTCGTCGATGGCTTCTGCGCACACGCCGGCGAGCTGCTCGCCTCCCTCGACGAGCTCGACGGCTGGGACACCCTCATCGGCGGGCACGGCACGTTGGGGCGTGAGCTCACCGGCGAGGAGCTCGATCAGGCGCTGGAGGCCTTCGCCGACTACGCAGACGTCAAGTCGCCGTTCACCCTCGGGCACTCGCGGGGCGTCGCGCAGCTCGCCGCTGCGGCGGCCGGCACGGTCGGGCTGCCCAACGACGACGTCGTGCTGGTCCGTCGCGCTGGGCTGGTGCACGACGTCGGCACCATCGGCGTGTCCGCCGGAATCCTGGACAAGGCCGGGCGCCTGACCGGGGCCGAGCGTGAGCGGATCCGCACCCACCCCTACCTCACCGCCCGGACGTTCTCCAAACCCGCGGCGCTGGGCGTGATCGGGCAGCTCGCCGCGTTGCACCACGAGCGGATGGACGGCTCCGGCTACCCCTCGGGCCTCACCGCTGACAGCCTGCCGATGACCGCCCGGGTGATCGCGGCTGCCGACGTCTACCACGCGCTGCTCGAACCGCGGCCCCACCGCGCAGCCTTGCCGCGGGACGGGGCCCAGCAGGTGCTCGCCGCAGAGGTGACTGCCGGTCGCCTCGACGGCGACGCGGTCCGGGCCGTGCTGGACGCCGCCGGGCATCGCGTCCGCCGTCAGGCCGGCCACGCGGGCGGACTGACCGCCCGGGAGGTCGAGGTGCTGGTGCTGCTGGCTCGGGGAAGGACCAAGCAACAGATCGCTCAGGCGTTGAGCATCTCGGCGAAGACGGTCAACGCCCACGCCGAGCACATCTACGCCAAGATCGGCGTGACCTCCCGGGGAGCGGCCGCGCTGTTCGCGATGCGGCACGGATTGATGGCTGTGGGCGAGGTCTGAGATCCAGGAGATAGGGCGAACGCCCGACGCGGTGCCGCGCAGCCGCGACGTACAAAGGCTGCATGAGCGATTCCAGCACGGCGCCCTTCGAGCTCAACACCTCGGCGACGACGCGATGGTCAGTCGGCGGCCTTCTTCTTGAGGCGCTGGCCGCGCGCGACTTCGACCGGATGTCGGACTGCTTCGAGCCCGCAGCGACGATGCGGGCACTGCTCCCGCCCGGACTGGCCGAGTGCCAGGGCGCACCACAGATCGTCGAAAACCTGCGCAGCTGGTTCGGGGGTGCGGAGGAGTTCGAGGTCCTCGACGGCACGGTGGGCGAGGTGGGCGGTCGCATGCATATCGCGTGGCGGCTCCGCCTGCGCCCAGCCCCGTGGGGCGACGACACCTGGCACGTCATCGAGCAGCAGGCGTACCTGCGGGCGGGCGAGCGCATCGACGCCATCGACCTGCTCTGTTCCGGCTTTCAGCCCGATGCCCACAGGTGATCGCCAACCCCCCCGAACACGCCAAGACAGCACAGGGGAAACGCGACATGCCGAACCACACGATCGAGAGGGCAAAGCGATGAGCAACAAGGCAGCCGTCAGCCTCACCACCGGGCTCGAAGACGCCGAGCGCGTCACGGTGGCACTACTTGTTGCCGTCGGTGCGGCAGAGGGCGGCCGGCCCACCGTCATGTTCCTCACCAAGGAAGCCGTCCGTGTCGCGCTGAACGACGTCGCCGTCGGCACCGCCTGCGAGGGCTGCCCGGCCATTCCCGACCTCATGAAGCGCTATGACGCAGCGGGCGGCCGCCTGATGGTGTGCCCGATCTGCTTCAACTCCAAGAAGCTCGACGCCACCGCGCTCGTGCCGAACGCCGAACTCGGCGGCACGGTGCAGCTGTGGGAGTGGATCGGCGACGGCGCCACCACGTTCAGCTATTAGCCCGACGGGGACCGCGTTGCTTGATCTGGCGTCGCGGTCCTCGACGATGAAGACCTCGGTCTCGCGGTCCGCGTGAGCCCCAACCCGCAGATCGGACAGGTTCCAGAGGGTGACCATCTGCCGGCCGGCCGTCATCGCGGCCACTTGTGCGATTGAGCGGCCACGGAATTGATACCGGAAAAGGCTCGTGAATTTCCACAGGTAGCCCGGAGGATCAACGGGTAATGGTGGCGCACATCACGTGGCGCTGACCGGAGAGGGGACAGCAATGGCACGGGTAGATGTCGGAGAGCTGAGGGATAAGGTCAAGGTCATGTACAAGGCCGTCGCGCAGGAGCCGCACGGCACGTTCCACTTCGAGATGGGACGGGTACTGGCCGAGCGCCTGGGCTATCCCGCGGAGGAGCTTGACCAGGTGCCACCCGAAGCGATCGAGTCGTTCGCCGGTGTCGGCTATCACCTGGGGCTGGCCGCGATCGCGGCCAGCGAGCGGGTGGTCGATCTGGGGAGCGGTTCGGGTATGGACGCCTTCGTCGCGGCCCGCCATGCAGGAGCCGGCGGCGAGGTAACCGGGGTCGATATGACCGAAGAGCAACTCGCCAAGGCGCGGCGCCTGGCAGCCAGGGACGGCTACAGTGGCGTGCGGTTCGAGAAGGGCTATATCGAGGAGGCTCCGGTCACTGACGGATGGGCTGACGTCGTGATCAGCAACGGGGTCATCAACCTCTGCGACAACAAGGCGGTGGTCTTCCGGGAGATCGCACGAATCCTGAAGCCCGGCGGCAGAATGGCCATTTCCGACATCGTGACCGAGCGTCAGCTCACAGAGGCGATCGTTTGTGACGTCAACTTGTGGGCGTCGTGCATCGGTGGCGCGATGCAGGAAGACGAGTACCGACGTGCCATCGAGGATGCCGGGCTGGGGCTGGTCAAGGCGCAGGAGAATCCTGGGTACCACTTCATCTCGGACTCGGCCCAGGGAGCTACCAAGACCTTCGGCGTGAAGAGCATCTCGATCCTAGCTACCAAGCGGTAGTTAGCCCCAGCGTCCCGCGGCCCGGCGGTCACGCCACCGCTGCGGTCACCGGCATTGCGCCCCGGCCGCTGAGCATGCCGCCGGCTTAGTCGTGCTCTCCGTTGTGCTCCTGGTCGTGGTGCCAGCGGTGCAGCTGGGCGAGTTCGGCCTGCCGCTGCGCGAGCGTGGTACGGGCCAGGGCCCGGGCTTGCGGGCTGGCGCCCGAGCGCAGCTCAGCCCGGCACAGCGTGATCTCGGCGGTGTGGTTGGCGATCATGGCGTCCAGCCAGTGATCGTTGAAGTCGTGGCCGTACTGGTGGGCCATCTCGTCCCAGTCGTGGCTGCCCATCATGCCCGGCCCCATCCCGGCCACCGGGGTGGTACCGGGGGTGTCGGGGGCCGGGGTGGGCTGGTGCCACTCGCCCATCATCTCGCGCATGTGCTGGGTGCTGCTGTCGTGCTCGCGCAGGTGGGCGGCGAACTGGCGCAGCTGGGTCGTTGTGGTGTGCCCGGGCACCAGGGCGGCCATGGCCTGGGCCTGGTTTTCCAGCCGGAGCATGCCGGTGGTGAACGCGACATCGGCGGCGTTGAACGCCGCCGCGGGCGTGCTGGCCGGCGCCGCGGATGTGGTGGTGCCGGCCGGGGTGGCGCTGGATCCGCAGGCGGCCAGCGCCGCGGCGATCACGGCCGCGCCACCAGCGGCCAGCCAGCGCTGCTGTCGCTTCATGATGCACTCCTCATGGCCTGGCCGGGGATGGCTAGCCCCGGCCGGCGGTCAGTTGTGGTGGGTGTGGAAGGTGCCGGAGGCGACCAGGGTGCCGGACCTGGTGCGGACCCGGACCGGCTGCCCGGACCTGCAGGCGGGGACACCGCTGTGGTGGTCCATGTGCGCATACCCGGCCCCGGAGACGGTCATCGTCCCGGCACGGGCGCCGTGCAGGTAGACGACCAGCTTCCCCCCGGCGAGCCGGGCGATGTGGGAGAGGTGGACGTCCAGCTCGCGGCCGTGGTCCCCGGACTCATACGCGGCGCTGCCTGCCGCGCGCGGGTAGGCGTGGCTGCTGTGCAGCGCCGCCTGCAGTTCCATCCCGTGCATCGCCGCCTGGGCGGGCACCGTTCCGGCGGCCAGTAGGCCAGCGGTCACTGCTGCTGCCCCCAGCCCTGCCGCCAATCGCCGCGCGAGCATCGTGATTCCCTCCATGAAAACCATTCCGGTCCTATCCCACGGTGCTGCGCCTGCCCGCCTGGGTGGCAGAGACGAACAGCCCGCCCGGGCATGACCACGGTCCCGAAATAGTGACTGCGCCGCGGCAGCACACATAGCTGGCCGGTTGGGCGGGGTGATCCGCTTACCTGGAGCGCATAACACCGGGCGGCAGTCCAGGCTCTTGCCTGCGGCTCCCAGGTAGCGGTGACCGGTCCGGTGACACCAGGCGGACAGATCTAGCGGCGCGGCCGGGTCGGTGGCATCAGGTGGATCACCGTGCCGGGTGGATGGCGGGCGATGTGCCCGCGCAGTTCGAGCAGGAGCTGCGCACAGGAACGGTCCCCGCCGTCGCGCGCAGATCCGGGTCATTTCTGCCACGGCTGAAGAGCCGGGCCTTCACCGGGGGCGCTGCCATTACCGGATGGTTATGTGCAGCCGGTTGCGGGCGGCGCGCAGCGCCGCTGCGGTTTCCTCGGGCGTGTCGCCTTCGGCGAAGATGAATCCGAGGTACCGGTCCCCGTCGGGCAGCGGGCGGACGCGCTGGCCCACCGGGATGGTGATCGTAAGCCCTGTGATCCCGGGTACCGCCGCTGCTTCTGCCTTCCCGTCGACTGCGCGCAGCGTGCCTGCCTGCTCCGCGTGGAGCATCAGCACCCCCGAAGGGCGCCCGAGGTGAGGGGTGGCGGGGTGGTGTCCCAGGGCGGCTGCCAGCACCATCTCTTCCAGGCTCACCCCGCCGGTGAAGCGGAGCGCCCGCGCGCAGAGCCCGCCGATCGGGCGGGCCGCCAGTTCGAGCATGGCGGGTGCCTGCCGCCCCTGGCGGGTGTCGATGCGCAGTTCGGCGTGGATGGGGCCGTGCCGGAGCCCGAGCGCCCGGGCGGCCCGCCCGGCCGTGGCGAGCACCGCCGCGAGCACCTGCCCGGGCAGCCGGGAGGGGGTCACCAGGAGCGTCTCCTCGAAGGTGGGGCCCTCGGGGGTGTCTGGCTTGTCGAACACGGCCGTCACCGCCAGGGAACCATCGTTCAGGAGGCCGTCGACGCTCACCTCCCAGCCGGGCACATATTCCTCGACGATGAGCGGCTCGTGGGCCGGCCGGCCAGCCGCGGCCAGCACGCTGCGGATCCGGGTGGCTGCTGTGATCGCGCCTGCCTCGTCGTTGGCCCGCAGCACGCCCCGGCTTCCGCTCAGCGACACCGCCTTGACCACGCAAGGGAACCCGGCTCCTGCCGCTGCGCTGGCCAGCGCCTGTTCGCCGGTGCCTGCGGGCAGGATCCGGAACGCCGGCTGATAGACCCCGGTGGCGGCCCACCGGCGCCGCTGCGCGGCCTTATCCGTGGCGGCCATGACCGCCTCGATGGGGTTGTGCGGCAGTCCCGTGCGGGCAGCCACGGCGGACGCCAGGATGAGCATGGGGGTGTCCACCGCGACGACGGCGTCAACCGGCCCGGCCCGGGACACCAGCCGGCCGGCGCTGCGCTCTGGGTCGCGGGGGTCGGCTCGCAGCACCGGGTGGCCGCCGAGGGGCAGCGCCCCGTCGCTGCCCACCACCACGGTGAGCCCCATCCGGTGAGCCGCCGCCAGGAAGTCGCTGGCCCGGTAGGTCTGCGCGGGGATGAGCAGCAGCACCCGCGCCCCGGCCACGCCCGTTGTGCTCACGGCCCGCGGTCCTGGCCCCGGCACGCCTTCATAGCGCTCACCGCTTCGCCGGTGAGAAGAACGGGTGAGTGCCGGATCCGTGATCGGTGACATCGATCAAGCCCACCATGTCCGGGGCGCGGGCCCGCAGCACCGGTTCGATGCCCTGCCGGAGCGTCACCTCGGCCAGGCTGCACCCCTGGCATCCGCCCTCCAGGCGGACCCGGACCCACCCCTGGTCGACGCCGGTGAGGACCACATGCCCGCGGTGGGCCGCGATCGTGGGGTTGATCTCCGCGTCCAGGACGCGGCGAACCCGGTCGCCCAGATCGCCTCCGGCGGCGGGCGGCGGCTCACCGCCCGGCCCGATCACGCGGATCCTGGTGACCTCCGGGACTGCCGCGCGGATCAGCGCCTCCGCCCGGGAGGCCAGCGGAAGGGCCGCTCCGGGAGACCCGCTCGCTTCGAGGGTGACCACACCGTCCTCCACGCCGGCCACCCGCAGGCTGCCACCCCGGGCAACCACCGACGGCAGCACGCTCCGCTCAAGCACGGCCGTCACCCTGGAGGCAAGATCGGTCACCGGGCCGTGCCCCCGTCCGGGGCGGTGGCCGACGGGGCGGCCGGCTCGCTGGCCCGGGCAGCCGAACCGAGCGCGTCATCCAGGTCGGCCACCAGATCGAAAGGATCCTCGATGCCGATAGACAGGCGCAGCAGGTCGCCAGGAACTGGGGACGACGGTCCCTCCGTGCTCCGCCGGTGCTCGATGAGGCTCTCGACCCCGCCGAGGGAGGTAGCCCGCTTGAACACCCGGACCGCCGCCAGCACCGCCATGGCCCGCTCCGGTCCCCCTGCCACCCGGACCGACAGCATCCCGCCGAACCCCCCGCTCATCTGGCGGGCAGCGATCGCGTGACCGGGGTGCGAGGCCAGCCCCGGGTACAGCACAGCGGTCAAGGCGGGATGCTCTTCGAAGTGCCGGGCGATGGCCATGGCGCTGTCCGAAGCCCGGCGCACCCGCAGGAACACCGTCCGCATGCCCCGCTGCAGCAGCCAGGCCTCGAACGGCCCCGGCACCGCGCCCGCGTTGCGCCGCCACGAACGGATCCGCTCCCAGAACGGGTCGGGGCGGGCGGTCAGCACCGCCCCGGCCAGGACGTCACTGTGGCCGTTGAGGTACTTGGTGGCGGAATAGACGACCAGATCGGCCCCGAACTCCATAGGCCTGGTCAGCACCGGCGTCGGCACGGTGTTGTCGACGGCGACCCGCGCCCCGGCGGCATGGGCGATCTGGCAGACGCCGGCGAGATCGGTGACGTCCCACATCGGGTTGGCTGGCGTCTCCACCCACACCAGCCGGGTGCGGCCCGGGCGGATCGCCGACTCCACGGCACGCAGGTCGGTGGTGTCAGCGAACTCCACATCCAGGCCCCAGGTAAGGGCGAACTCGGCCAGCCACTTGCGCACCCCCCAGTACAGGACCCTGCCCACCAGGACGTGATCTCCCGGCAGCAGGGACTGGAACACCGCGGTGGCGGCGGCCATCCCGGAGGCGAACAGAACACAGGCGCAGCCAGCCCCCTCCAGGGCTGCCAGCAGCCGCTCGGCGACCTCGTAGGTCGGATTGTCGGCCCGCGTGTAAACCCGGCCCTGGTGGTAGGAGCCGTCCGGCAGCTGCTCATAGGTAGTGGCCGGGTTGATGACCGGCGCAAGCCCGCCCGACCCGGGGTCAGCATCGCCCAGAGCCTGCGCCGCCAGGGTTTCCGGTGACAGCGGGGACCTGTGATCCATCGCCCCGCACCTCCTCCGCTCAATAGCACGAGTGAACCAGCACCGCATGACGGGTGACCAGCCCGGCGGCGCGGCCGTGGCGGGGAGAGGAGCCAGCCCCCGGGGCGGAAAGTCCCGGCCGAGGGGACGAAAGTCCCTGTCGCCCACCAGGCGATCTTAGGGTATCTTCCATAGAAGATTGGATGAAGGGAGCGGGTGTGGAGGGCCGCGAGGCCAAAGACCGGCTGTATGAGGCGTTCGCCCGCACCGCCAAGGCGCTGGCCAGTCCCAAACGCGTCGAGCTGCTGGAGCTGATGGCACAAAGTGAGCACACGGTCGAGGCACTGGCACAGGCCACGGGCATGGGCGTGACCAACACCTCAGCCCACCTGCAGGTGCTCGCCCGGTCCCGCCTGGTCCAGACCCGCAAGCAGGGCACCAAGGTCTTCTACCGGCTCTCCGGCGACGATGTCGCAGCCTTCGTCGTGGCGCTGCGGGACCTGGCCCGGTCCCGGCTGGCCGAGGTAGACCAGGTGGTGCGCGACTACTTCACTGCACGCGACGCCCTGGAGCCGCTCACCCGCGAGGAGCTGATGGCGCGGACAGGGCAGGGCAAGGTCGTCATCCTGGACGTCCGCCCGGCCGGGGAGTTCGCCGCCGGCCACATCCCGGGCGCCCTCTCGGTTCCCCTCGGCCAGCTCGACGCCGCCCTGGCCCGGCTGCCCAAGCGCGCCGAGATCGTCGCCTACTGCCGGGGACCGTACTGCGTGCTCGCCCCCCAGGCGGTCGAGCGGCTGCGGGCCAAGGGTTACCGTGCCCGCAGGCTCGCTGACGGCCTGCCCGAGTGGCGCCTCGCTGGCCTGCCCGTCGCCACCGGGGCGGAGCAGACGGCATGAAAACCCTCATCATCTGCAACGACCCGCCCTATGGCACCGAACGGTCCTGGAACGGGCTGCGGCTGGCCGGTGCCCTGGCCCGCCGCCCGGACGTGCAGGTGCGGGTCTTCCTGCTGGGGGATGCCGTTGGCTGTGCGGTGTCCGGGCAGAAGGTGCCCGACGGCTATTACCACCTGGACCGGATGATCGGCTCCGCCGCCCGCCACGGCGCCGCGGTCGGCTGCTGCGGCACCTGCCTGGACGCCCGCGGCATCACCGGCGAAGCGCTGGTCGAAGGGGCGCATCGCTCCACCCTCGAGGAGCTGACTGACTGGACGCTGTGGGCGGACCAGGTTGTGACGTTCTGAGCAA
>DATKRG010000144.1:0-20199 GCA_035532275.1 Streptosporangiaceae bacterium
GGGGACACCAGCGTCCTGGAGCTGGATCCGCCCGCCGTGGGCTGACGGGCTGACGGTGAGCGCGGTGCAGATATCAGCCAGCAGGGCGCGGATCGTCGCGTCGGCCACCCGGTGCAAGATCGCCCTGTCCAGGCCGGCCCCCAGCCAGCCGAGGGGTGCCCGGTAGGTGCCCGCCATGGCCAGCCTGGTCCGGTCCTCGCCGTCGGGCTCAAGAGTGATGTCGGCATCGAGTACCGGGAACAGGCTGGATGCCGCACCGATGGCCTCCCAGCGCATTCCCATCGTGGTCGCGTCGCCGTGGTCCACCGGGTCGAGCAGGCGCACCCGCACCAGCTTGGAAGCGCCGGGCAGGTCTCCGAGCGGCCCCACCCGGATGACAGCTTCGAGCCCTCGCTGGTAGGCCGCGTGTGATGCCTGGCTGAAGGCGTCGCCCCGGACGAGGTTCAGCAGCCGCGCCCGCGCGGCCGCGCACGGTATGTCGAGACTGCGTTCAGAGGCGACGAACACGTATACATTCAGCGGCCACAAGCTTCCGCCCGCCTATGGACGAAAGTCCCCCACCTGCCGCCGGACGGCCTGCGCATGCCGGGCCCTTTAGCTGACCTGGCCCTATGCGGGGGAACCGGTGGAGAGCAGGCGGGTCAGTCCTTCCGCCCGGTCAGGGCCAGGCTGGCCCCGATCCCGATCATCGCCAGGCCGCCGGCCCCGCCGACCAGTTCCAGGCGCCGTGGCGAGCGGGCTATCCACGCCCGGGCCGTGCCGGCGGCCAGCGCCCAGGTGCTGTCGCACACCACCGCGATCGCCATGAACACCGCCCCCAGCAGCAGCATCTGCGCCGGGACGTCACCGCCGGAGCGGTCCACGAACTGCGGCAGCACGGCTGCGAAGAACACGATCGACTTCGGGTTGCTCATGCCGACCACGATCCCGTCCCGCAGGATCCGCCCGAGGGTCCTGCGCTCCACCGTCGCCTCCAGCGCGGCGCCCAGCGCGCGGCGGTGGCGCACCGCCTGCACGCCCAGGAACACCAGGTAGGCAGCGCCGGCGAGCTTGACCACAGTGAACAGGGCCACCGAGTGCTCCACCAGTGCACCGACACCGAAGGCAACGGCCGCGACCTGTGTGTACACGCCGATCTGGCCGCCCACCGCGGTCCCGACCCCGGCCGCCTTGCCGAGCATCAGGGAGCGGCTGATCACGAAGAGGACGTTCGGCCCGGGAACCACGATCAGCACGAACGACAGGAGTGCGAAGGCGAGCAGGTGGCCGGTGGGAAGCACCTTCGCAGCTTAACCGGACAGCATGGACGTGATCACGTCGTTCCTGGCCGAATGCCTGGCCGCCGGCGCCCGCTGAGCGGTGATACTGAAGTGTGAGGGTCGGGGCGAAGGGGGCGGCTGGCCCCGGGGTTCGCAGGCGGCGTTCCCCCGCCGGGGCGGCCAGGCTCATCGTCACGATGGCCGTCCTGGTGGCCATCGCCAGCGGGTATCACTCGGCCATGGCCCGTCACCGGCCGCCGTCCGGGCGGGGCACCCAGCTGCGTACTCTCACCGCGCCGCCGCCCACCGCCGCCGCCACCGACCCGGCGGTGGCGCGGGCCGCCATCGCGGCCGCGGGACTCCAGCGCCGGTACGCGGGCGCCTACACGCAGACCCACCTGTGGCAGGCGGCGAACGCGCTGATGGCCACCATGGCCTACATGCGGGCCACCGGGTCGCGCGCCTACCTGCCCGACCTGAGCGCCACCTACCAGGCGCACCACACCACCGACCACTTCCTCGGCCGCTACTACGACGACGAAGGCTGGTGGGTGCTGACCTGGGTCAGGGCCTACCAGCTGACCGGTCACCTGGCCTACCTGCGCCAGGCCAGGTCGATCTTCTGGGCGATGACCCGGGGCTGGACCGGGACCTGCGGCGGCGGGGTGCTGTGGCGCAAGCAGCGGACGTACAAGGACGCCATCACCAACGAGCTGTTCCTGCAGGACGCGGTCCTGCTGCACGAGCTGACCCCGGGCGACACCCGCTACGCCCGGTGGGCGGTCAGGGAGTGGCACTGGTTCTCGGCCAGCGGCATGCTCACCGGCTCTCATCTGGTCGTGGACGGCCTGGCCGGGTGCCAGCCCGATCTGGCCTCGCCGGTCTGGACCTACAACCAGGGCATGCTCATCGGCGCCCTGGTGTCACTGGCCGCGATGACCGGCCACGCATCCCCGCTCACCACGGCGGGGCAGGTGGCCGGCGCGGTTATCGGCAGCCCTGCGCTCAGCCCCGGCGGCATCCTGCGCGAGCCGTGCCGCCCGCGGTCGTGCGGCCGGGACGAGCCCTTGTTCAAGGGCATCTTCGTGGCCAGCCTCAAGCTGCTGTACGACCGGGTGGGCGGGGCGCCATACCAGTCCTACCTGCGCCGTAACGCCGCCGCGATGTGGGCGGCCGACCGGCGCGGCAGCGCGTTCGGGGTGCGCTGGGCCGGGCCGTTCCGGGCGCCGGGCATGGCCGCGCAGGCGTCCGCGCTGGACCTGCTCACGACCCAGATCCCGGCCAGTGGCCGGTGAGCCGCCAGCTCAGCCGGCCAGGCTGGTCCGCAGCGCGATCACCCGTGCCACGGCGCTCTTGAACACGTTCTGGCTCATCGTCCCGCCGGTGTAGCCGCTGGCCAGAGCGGTCCTGGCCGAGCTGCCCTCGCTGGCGCTCTGCCCCGAGCACAAGATCAGGTCCATCCCGGACCTGGCCGCCAGCACGGCCCGGTGCCCTACCGTGCCGAACGCTTTCAGGGCGCCGGCCTCGATCGCGTCGGTGATCGTGACGCCGGTGAAACCGAGCCGCTGGCGCAGCTCGCCGCTGATGACGGCGGACGACAGCCCGGCCGGCCTGCTGGCGTCCAGCGCCGGGTACACCGCCCAGGACACCATCACCAGCTTGGCCCCGGCTGCGATGGCCGCGCGGTAGGGATACTCGTCGGTGCCGCGCAGGGCGCTGCGGGACACGTTCAGCGTCACCGGCCGCAGGTCGGTGTTCTGGGACGCGGTGGCCGCGCCGAGGCCCGGGAAGTGCTTGGCCGTGGCCGCGACCCCGGCGGCCTGCTGCGCCTTGATGAAGTCGGCGCCGAGCGTGGACACCACGTGCGGGTTCATGCTGTAGGAGCGCCCGAACTGGTCGTCGAAGTCGCCGGGCGAGCGGTACACGTCCAGCACCGGGGCCAGGTTGACGTTCATGCCGACCCCCGCCAGGTTCTGCCCGGCGCCCTTGCCTGCGGCGCTCGCCTGCGCGCCGGGGCTCGCCGACTCGCCTATCTGCTTCTCCGACAGCAGCGGCGCCCCGGGCAGGCGGCGGACCTGGCCGCCTTCCTGGTCGGTCATGAGCAGCAGCGGCAGCTTGCGCAGGGGGTTCGTGCTGGCGGCGTTGGCCTGGTCGAGCTGCTTGATCACCCCGGCGATCTGGGACTCGCTGGAGATGTTGCCGCCGAAGAAGATGACCCCGGCCACCTCGCCGTGCCGGATCCAGGTGAGCAGGCTGGCCGGGGGCGTCAGCCCGCGGTAGCTGTAGATCACCCGCTGGCCGGCCAGCTGGGCGGCTGTCAGGTTCGGCAGGGCAGGCCCGGACGGCCCGGCTGCCCGCGAAACACCCGGGGACGCGGCGGATCCGGAGCCGGCCTGGCCCGAGCCCGCGGCGGCCGAGCCGGTGGCACCCATGCAGGAGATGAGAGCCATTGTGCACAAGGTCACAGCGCCCGGGGCGAGCAAACGGGCAGGCCGCTTGCCCCGGTCCTTGGCCGAGGGGGTCATCAATCTCCTGACAGGGGCGAAGGGGACACCGGTCCGCGTCCCGCGCAAAGGGAGCGTCAGGTGCGGACAGGAAAGCACATCGAGACTAAACGAGGACGGGGCGCGGTCTTGCCGCGTTCACGCAGATTGTGGGGGTGTGGCGGTGGCGGTGGCCGGGGGCGGGGATCCCGGCAGCCGCAGCCGTTCCGCCTCGGTGACCGGGTCGCCGGTCAGCAGCTGGGCGCCGGCCGCGTGCGCCAGGGCCGGGCTCACGCCCGCCCCGGCCAGCGCCAGCGGGACGCTGCGGGCCAGCCGCGCCAGGCTGCCGGTGAGCCCGGCCAGCCGCGCGGGCATGACGGCGACCAGGACGGCGAGGTCGGCGGGCGGGCTGGTGGCCGCCAGGGCCAGTTCACCGATGGGGGTGTCCGCGCCGAGGTACTCCACCCGCCACCCCTGGCGGTGTGCCGCGATGCCGAAGGCGAGCGGTCCCAGGTCGTGCTGCTCCCCGGGGGCGCAGGCGAGGACGGCGCGTGGCCCGTGCCCGGTGCCCCAGCCGCGGGTGAAGCCCGCCAGCCGCCCGCGGAGCAGGTTGCTCGCGAAGTGCTCGCCCGCGACGCTGACCTGGCCGGCCGCCCAGCGATCGCCCAGCGCGCGCAGGTACGGCATGATCACATCGCGCAGCACGGTCTCGATCGTGACGGCGGCGAGCAGCTGGTCCAGTGCCGCCTGGGCGCCCGGCTCGTCGAACGCATCCAGGCTCACCGCGAGCGCCCGGGCGGCGCCTGCCAGCCCGCCGTCCGCGCCGCCCGCCGGGCCGGGCGCGGAGGTGGCCGCCTGCTCCGCCCGCAGGACCGCGGCCGCTGCCTGGGCGGCGGACAGGCCGTCCGCGAGCATGATCCGCATGCGGTGTACCCGGTCGCTGTCGGCGGTGGAGTACAGGCGGAACCCGCCGGGGGAGCGGACCGGCCGGAGCAGCCCGTACCGCTGCTCCCAGGCCCGCAGGACGTGGTCGCTGACGCCGGCGCGGCGGCTCAGCTCGCCGATCCGGAGCGTGGCCTGCGGCTGGTCCTGATCCACAAGATCACTCTACAGACTTTAGACAGACTTTTGACAGACCTTGATAGAGCGGCTACCGTCGGGACGGTCGTCAGACGGGGGCTGGATGGCATGGCCAGTCCCGCGCCGGGCCCGCGTGTTCTCCGGACGGGGGCGGGGGCACGCGGGCCCCCCGGCGCGCTCGGGGCGCGGCCGTCAGCTCCCGTGCCCGCCCTCGTCCTGTGCCCGGAGCCGGGCGGCCTGGCTGGTCAGGTAGTGCCGCTCGGGGACGCTCGTGGTGCGGCCCGCGGCGGCGCGGTAGTGCGCCACAGCCGCCTCGGTGTCGCCGGACATCTCCAGCAGGTGGGCGCGCACGGCGTCGAGGCGGTAGTGGCCTGCCAGCCGGTCACCCAGCGCGTCGAGCAACGCCAGGCCCGCGGCCGGCCCGCGTGCCATCGCCGCCGCGATGGCACGGTTCAGCGCCACCATCGGGTTGCCGGTCATCCGCTCCAGCAGCCCGTACAGGGCCAGGATCTGCGGCCAGTCGGTGTCCTCCACCCGCGCGGCCTCGTCGTGCAGCGCCGCGATGGCGGCCTGCACCTGGTACTCGCCGACCGAGCCCTGGGCCAGGGCACCGGTGATCAGGGCCATGCCCTCGGCGATCAGGGCCTGGTCCCAGCGCGAGCGGTCCTGCTCGGCCAGCGGGATCAGCTCACCGCCCGGCCCGGTGCGGGCCGGGCGCCTGGCGTCGTTGAGCAGCATGAGCGCGAGCAGCCCGGTCACCTCGCCGTCGCCGGGCAGCATCGCGTGCACCATCCTGGCCAGCCGGATCGCCTCGCCGGACAGCTCGGTCCGGTGCAGGTCCGGGCCGATGCTGCTGGTGTAGCCCTCGTTGAAGATCAGGTACAGCACGTGCAGCACCGAGCGCAGCCGCTGCGCCCGGTCGTCACTGGCCGGCATCGCGAACGGCACTGCCGAGGACTTGATGCGCTGCTTGGCCCGGCTGATGCGCTGCGCCATGGTGGCCTCGGGAACCAGGAACGCGTTCGCGATCTCGGCAGTGGTGAGGCCGCCGACCGCGCGCAGCGTCAGCGCGATCGCCGATGCCGGGGTCAGCGCCGGGTGGCAGCACATGAACACCAGGATCAGGGTGTCGTCGCGATCGGTGACCGGAGCCGGCGGCGGCTCCCGCATCGCGGCGGCGCCTTCCCTGCGCCGCCGGGCCTGCTCGCTGCGCACCTGGTCGGTCATCTTCCGCCCGGCGGTCTGGATCAGCCAGGCGCGCGGGCTGTCCGGCAGGCCGTCGGCCGGCCAGTGCAGGGCCGCCGCCAGCAGCGCTTCCTGCACGGCGTCCTCGGCCGCGCCGAAGTCGCCGGACCGGCGGACGAGCACACCGAGAACCTGCGGCGCCAGCTCGCGCAGCAGGTCCTCGATGCCCGTGCCCGCGGTCACAGGTCGGGGCTGGGCGCGCCCATCACCTGCCGCACCTCGATCGGCTGCTGGATCGGCACCCCGCCAGGCCCGGGCGCCGCCGACGCCTTGGCGGCGATCTCGACGGCGCGCGCCTGCGACTCCACGTCGATCATCCGGTAACCGGCGAGCAGCTCCTTGGACTCCGGGAACGGGCCGTCGGTCACCACCGGGGCGCCCGCCCCGTCGGAGGTCACGAACATCGCCAGTTCCGGCCCGGCCAGGCCCTGGGCGTCGACCAGCTCGCCCGCCGCGGCAAGTTCGGCGTTGAGGGCGTGCTGGAAGTCGATGTGGGCCTTGATGTCCTGCGGCGCCCACTCGGCCATCGGCAGCTGGCAGCCCGCACCGCCCTCGTAGTTCTGCAGCAGCATGAACTTGGTCATGGCTGGCTCCTGTTCATCGGCTGCGCCCAGCTTGGCGCACTCACCCCCAGGACGGGGCCCGCGGCCGGCTCTCGACATCCTTGGCGAAACCAATACCCGCCGCCGCGGTAGCAGCGGCGATTCGTTCCGTTGCGCTTGGTATGCTCCCGCCCGTGCCGGATGACCGACACGACGGGCCGCCTGCGGGCCGTGGCTGGTGGCGCGGGGGAATCCCCCTTCTCATCGCCTTCGCCGCCTACGCGGCGATCGCCGTTGTGGCCTACCTGCCCACGCTCCCGCTGGACAGCTCACGTACACAGATCTGCACCTGTGCCGACACCGCGCAGGGGGTCTGGTTCCTCGCCTGGGTGCCCTTCGCGCTGGAGCACGGGCACTCACTGTTCTTTTCCAGCTGGGTGCTCTACCCCCGCGGCGTGAACCTGCTGGACAACACCTCGATGCCGCTGCTCGGCTTCATCTTCGCGCCGGTCACGCGGCTGGCCGGCCCGGTCGCTGCCTACAACCTGGTGCTGCGGGCCGCCTTCACCCTGTCCGCCCTGGCGATGTTCGCCACCGTCCGGCGGCTGGTCCGCTGGTGGCCGGCCGCCTTCCTGGCCGGGCTGCTCTACGGCTTCTCACCGTTCATGGTCGGCCAGGGGCTGTCACACGAGTTCCTGGTCTTCGCGCCGATCCCGCCGCTGGTGCTCGGGATCATGATCGATGTTCTCGGCGCCCGGCGGATGCCGTGGTGGCTGGCCGGGCCGCTGCTCGGCGTGCTGTTCGCGGCGCAGTTCCTCATCGCCGCCGAGACCTTCGCCATGATGGCACTGTTCACCCTGATCGGCACCCTGCTCGCGCTGTGCTACCAGCGCGCCCGGCGGCGGCCCGGTCACCTGGCGCTGACCACCGCCGGGACCGTCGCCGTCGGCTCCGCGCTGCTGGCCTACCCCGTGGACTTCTTCTCCACCGGCCGTCAGCACATCGTCGGCTCGCCCCACCCACTGCAGGAACTGTCGGCCTGGCACGCCGATCTGCTGGGCGCGTTCCGGCCGACCTCGCTCATCCGTTACGCACCCCCGGGGCTGGTCCAGTCCGGCGCCCACCTGGTAGGCGGCAACCTGCAGGAGAACGGCACCTACCTGGGCCTGCCGCTGGTCCTGCTGGTGGCCGGCCTGGCGATCTGGTACTGGCGCCGGCCGGTGACGGCGATCGCCGGCCTGCTCGCCGTGCTGTCGTACGCGCTGTCACTGGGGCCGCGCGTCTACCTCGCCGACCGGGCGACGCAGTACACCGGGCCGTTCAGCCTGCTGGCCAGCCATGTTGCCGTGATCAAGGACATCGAGACGGTCCGGTTCAGCCTGTTCACGGCCATGTTCTGCGCGGTCGTGCTCGGGACGGGACTGGGCTGGCTGCGTTTCCCGGCCGCTGGCGCGGCGGCCCCCGGCGCACCGGCCGAGCTGGCCGGCGACGACGACACCGAACCCACGGCGGCGGTCCCGGCGCAGGTGCTTCCCGGCGCTGCGGCGCAGGTGCTGGCCGACGTCCCGGCCATGCCGGTGGCCGGGGCGCCCGGCCACGATGGGACCTGGGAATTCGTGGGCGGGGAGTGGGCCCTCGTCCCGGGCGGCAGCTGGGAGTACGTGGACGGGACCTGGCAGCGCGCTCCGGTCCGGACCGGGGTGGCAGCCGCGGACGCGCAGGTGGACGGGGGCTGGGAAGCCCTGGCGCACGGGGGCGGGGAACCCGAGGCGCACGGGGGCGGGGAACCCGGGCCGGGCGAAGGCTGGGAACCCGAGGCGGACGAGCGCTGGGAACCCGAGGGGGACGAGGGCTGGGAAGGCGAGGCGGACGGCGGTGGGAAGCCGGCTGCAGCACTCGCCCACGGCAACGGGGCCGGCAGCGCGCTGTCCCCCGGCCGCGGCGCCGGGGCCGGCAACGGCGGGGGAGATGAACGCCAGCGCAATCTCGCCGTCTGGATAGCCGCCCGCTGTCGGCGGCCCGTCCTGGCCACCGTCCTGGGGGTGGCGGCGCTGCTCCCGCTGGTCCCGCGCTGGCCGTACGCGGTCGGCGCGCCGGTCACGCCCCGCTTCTTCACCACCGCGGCGGTCAACCGGATCCGGCCCGGGACGGTCGTCGCGACCTACCCGTTCCCGGCGCGGACGTTCAACCAGGCGCTCGTCTGGCAGGCCGACGCGTCCTTCCGGTTCCGCCTGCTGGGCGGGTCGGCCTTCTTCGTGCCGGGCCCGCAGCAGCAGGGAGTGGAGTCGCTGATGCCCGCGCTTCAGCCGAAGGGACTGGAGTCCGCATTCGTGGAGGCCTACTACGTCCGGTCACCCAGCCCGGCCACCCGGCCCGGGCTTGAGCCGTGGCTGCTCCCGGAGATCCTGGCCGACGTGCGCCGCTACCACATCGGGGCCATCCTCATCGACCCGCGCGCAGGCCGCGACCCGACGCTCGCGGTCCGGTACGTGACCGCCGCGCTCGGGCGCGGCCCGGTGGCGGTGGACGGCGTGCTGGGATGGTTCGACCTCGGGCCGCCGCCAGCGCCGCGGGCGGGTTCGCGATCCACTACCGGCGCGTCAGGCTAGCTCCAGGTCCACCACCACCGGCGCGTGATCGGAGGGAGCCGTGCCCTTGCGGGCCTCGCGGTCCACGTAGGCGTCGGTCACCGCGGCCGCCACCGGCGCGCTGGCCAGCACGAGGTCGATGCGCATGCCCATGCCGCGGTGGAACATGCCGGCCCGGTAGTCCCAGTACGTGAACGGCTCCGGCCCCTTGAGCGCCCGGGGGCGGACGTCGGTGAGCCCTGCCGCCAGCAGGTCCGCGAGCGCCTGCCGTTCCGGCGGGCTGACGTGGGTCGCGCCGGTGAAGGCGGCCGGGTCCCACACATCGGTGTCGGCGGGGGCGATGTTGAAGTCGCCGCAGACGGCGAGCGGCGTCCCGGCGGCCGCCGCCGGTGAGACCGCCTCCCGCAGGGCCGCCAGCCATTCCAGCTTGTAGGCGTAGTGAGGGCTGCCGAGCGAGCGGCCGTTCGGCACGTACACCGACCAGATCCGCAGCCCGCCGCAGTCCGCCGACACGGCCCTGGCCTCCGGGTCAGGGAACCCGGGCTCGCCGGGGAACCCGCGCCGCACGTCGGCGATGCCGACCCGGGACACGATCGCCACCCCGTTCCACCGGCCGTCGCCGTGCACGGCCGCCGTGTATCCGGCCGCCTCCACCTCGGCGGAGGGGAACGCGGCCGCCGTGACCTTGATCTCCTGCAGGCACAGCACGTCGGGCTGGGACGCCGCCAGCCACTCCACCAGCCGTGGCAGCCGGGCCTGCACCGAATTGACATTCCAGGTGGCGATCCGCACCAGCCCAGGATGGCCGGCCGGCCCGCCGCGGCACACCGGGTTACGCGGGCACGGTCGTCGTCACCTCCCGGGCGCGCCCGCCCACGCAGCTGACTGCCGTCACCGACCCGTTCGGCACCGGATACCACTCGACCTGCTGGGGGCCCAGGCCACGCAGCCAGGCCACCGCCACCCTGACCGGGCCGCCGTGGGTGACGAAGACGATGTCCTGCCCCGGGCGGGCGGCCAGCACCTGCCGCAGGAACCCGCCGACCCGGGCGTGCATGTCCGCGACGCTCTCGCCGCCACCCCAGCGCACCTCACCGACATGGCTGCCCGCCGGGGTGGGCTCCGCCGTCAGCTCCGCGGCCAGGAGTCCCTCCATGACCCCGAAGAACTGTTCTCGCAGCGCGGGCTCGGGCACGGCGCTGGTGCGCAGGGCCCGGGCGATCGGCGCGGCTGTCTGCGCCGCACGGGCCAGGTCGCTGGTGAACACGAGCCGGGCGCCGCAGTCCCGCAGCAGGCCCGCGGCCACCCTGGCCTGGCGCTGGCCTTCCGGGGTCAGCGGGACGTGCGCCGTCTGGCCCTGGACCCGGTGCTCCACGTTCCAGGTGCTCTGGCCGTGGCGGACGAAGTGCAGCGTGGCCGGTGCCCCGCTGTCCGGCTGGTCGCGTGCGGGCATGCGATGATTCTGCCTGTCCCGCACCGGCCGGACCGCGAGGGACCGGACCGCGAGGGAGAGGAGTGGCCGTGACACCCCTGCCACCAGGGACACGCCGATGAGCCTGCTGGCCGACACGGCCGCCGCCATCGGGCCGCCCGATCCCGCGGCGATGGCCCAGGCGCGGGAGCGCCAGGAGCGGCTGACCAAGCCGAGCGGCTCGCTCGGGGTGCTGGAGGATCTGTCGGTGGTGCTGGCGGGGATCGCCGGCGTCTGCCCGCCGCCGCTGCCCGCGCCCGCCGTGGTCGCCGTGTTCGCCGGTGACCACGGGGTCCACGCCCAGGGGGTCACACCCTGGCCACAGGAGGTCACCGCCCAGATGGTGGCGAACTTCCTGGCCTCAGGGGCGGTGGTCAACGCGATCGCGGCGCAGGCGGGCGCCGACGTCTGCGTCGTCGATGTCGGTGTCGCCGCGGACCTCACGCCTGCCCCGGGGCTGCTGCTGCGCAAGGTCCGGCCGGGGACCGCCGACATGACCGAGGGTCCGGCCATGAGCCGCGAGGAGGCCGAACGCGCCCTGGAGGTCGGCATCCAGACCGCCCGTGACCTGGCCGCCGCCGGGAACCGCTGCCTGCTGACCGGGGATATGGGCATCGCGAACACCACCGCGTCCGCGGCGCTGATCGCCGTGTTCGTGCGCGCCGAACCCGAGGCCGTCACCGGCCGGGGGACCGGGATCGACGACGAGACCTGGGCACGCAAGGTCGAGGTGGTGCGCCGGGCACTGGTCCGCCACCAGCCCGACCCGGCCGATCCGGTCGGGGTCCTGGCGGCGGTGGGCGGCCTGGAGCAGGCCGCGATCGCCGGGTTCCTGCTCGGCGCGGCGGCGGCCCGGGTGCCGGTGGTGCTGGACGGCGTCATCGCCTGCGCAGCGGCGCTCGCCGCCCGCGCCCTGGCACCGGAGGCGGTGCACTTCATGATCGCGGGTCACCTGTCCACCGAGCCGGGTGCCCGGCTGGCGCTGTCCGCGCTGGGCCTGCGGCCCCTGATCGACCTGGATCTGCGCCTGGGCGAGGGGTCGGGGGCGGCGCTCGCGCTGCCGATCGTGCAGGCCGCGGCGCGGGTGCTGCGGGATGTCGCCACGTTCGACAGTGCCGGTGTCTCGGATGCCTCCGACGGTGCGGGCGCGGCTGACGCCTCCGGTGCGCCCGGCGCTTCCGGGGCGGCGGGACCGGCGGGACCGGCCGGGGCCCGCCGCGTGCTTGTGCTCGGCGGGGCCCGGTCCGGGAAGTCGGCGGCCGCGGAGGGGATGCTGCCCGGTGAGGAGCCGGTGGACTATGTCGCCACCGGCCCGCCGTCCGGCACCGGCGACGCGGAATGGGACGCCCGGGTCCGCGACCATCAGCGCCGCCGTCCCGGTCACTGGCGCACCCTGGAGACGCTCGACCTGGACGAGGTGCTGGCCGCCCCGGCCAGCACGGCCCCGGCCCTGGTCGACTGCCTGGCCACCTGGCTGGCGGGGGTGATGGACGACTGCGGGATCTGGGACAGCCGTCCCGGTGCCGACGGCGCTCTCGCGGCGCGCGTCGATGCCCTGGTGGCCGCCTGGTGTGCCGCCAGCCGGCCGGTGGTGGCGGTGAGCAACGAGGTCGGATCCGGGGTCGTGCCCGGCACCGTGTCGGGCCGGCGGTTCCGGGACGAGCTCGGCCTCCTCAACGCCAGGATCGCCGCCGAGTCCCACGAGGTCTGGCTCTGCACCGCCGGCATCGCCCAGCGGCTCCGGTGAGGCGGCTGCGGTTGCGGCGGCTGCGGCTGCGGCGGCGCGGATGAAGCCGGCGACGGTGAAGGCGGCGGCGGCGCGAGCCGGCGCGCCCGCCCGGCCGCTGCGGACCGCTCTGAGCCTGTTCACCGTGATCCCGGTGGCCCGCGACCCGGCCGTCAGCGAGGACGGGGCGGCGCGGGCCGTGCTCTGGCTGCCGGTGGTCGGCGGGCTGCTCGCCGTGGCCGCTGCCGGTGTCCTGGCTGCCGTGCAGGCGGGTGGCCACGACGGTGCCCGCCGGCTGCTGGCGGCGACGCTTGCCGTGGCTGTGCTCGGGGTTCTCACCGGCGGCCTGCACCTGGACGGCCTGGCCGACACCGCCGACGGCCTCGGCAGTGGCCGGCGTGGCGCCGAGGCGCTCGCCATCATGCACCGCTCCGACATCGGGCCGTTCGGGGTGATGGGGCTGCTGGTGGTGGTCCTGGTGCAGATCACCGCGCTGGCTGCGCTCACACCGGGGATGGCGAGCGCGGCAGCGCTGGTCGCCGCCGCGGTCACCGGCCGGGTGGCGGTCGTGCGGGCCACCGGGCCCGGGTCGCCGCCAGCCCGCCCCAGCGGGTTCGGCGCACTCGTCGCGGGCACGGCCAGCGCGCGGGCCAGGGCCGTCACGGCCGCGCTGCTGCTGGCGGCGGTCGCGGCCGGGGCCGCTGGCCTCGGCGGGCTGCCGCTGGTGGCGCGCGCCCTGGGCGCCGTCGCGGCCGGCCTGCTCGCCGGAGAACTGCTCCGCCGGCTCGCGCTGCGGCGGCTCGGCGGGATGACCGGTGATGTGTTCGGCGCCCTGATCGAGGTGGGCACGGCCACGGTCCTGCTGGTGCTGGCCCTGACCAGCTGACGGCGCTGGGCAGCTCGCCCGCGGGCCGACCCGGGCAGGCAGGCTCAGGCGCGGCCGAGCAGGTCGCCGACCGCCTCGGCGAACACCTCGGTGTGGCGGTCCACGTCGGCCTGCTGGGTGACCGGGGACATCAGGGCCATGTTGTGGAACGGGGTGATCAGCACACCGCGGTTCATCGCGTGCAGGTGGAAGTACCGTTCGAGCTCCGGGTCGGTGGCCGCGTGCGCCTCGCTCCCGTTGCGGGGCGGGTCTGGCTGGAACCGGTACTCGGCACGGCAGCCGAGCTGGGTCACGTGCCAGCCCACCCCCGCGCCGGCGATGACCTCCCGCACCCCGCCGGTGAACCTGCCCGCCAGCGGGATCATCCGCTCGAAGGCGGCCGGGGTGAGCACGTGCGTCAGCGTTGCCCGGATCGCGGCCAGCGAGAGCGCGTTGCCGGCCAGGGTGCCGCCGATGCCGCCGGTGTCCTCGTAGTCGGCGTCGACCTGGGCGAGCATCTGGTCGCTGAGCGCGCTTGACAGGCCCAGCGCCCCGGACGCGACCCCGCTGCCGATCGCCTTGCCGACAGTGACCAGATCGGGGTCCAGGCCCCAGGCCTGGACGCAGCCGCCCGGGCCGGCCGACAGGGTGTGCGTCTCGTCGATGATCAGCAGCGTGCCGGTGTCCCGGGTGATGTCGCGCAGCGCCTGGTGATAGCCCTCGTCGGGAAGGATGATCCCCATGTTGGTCATCGCCGGCTCGGCCAGCACGCAGGCGACCGAGCGATCGGCCAGGGCCGCCTCCAGCGCCGGCAGGTCGTTGAACTCCAGGGCCACGGTGGTGACGCCCGGGTCGACCGGGGGACCCACGTTGCCCGCCCGCGACCCGGTGCTCCCGTCCGGCCGCCGGACCGCGAACGCCTCGTCCACGCTGCCGTGATAGCAGTAGCTGAACACCGCCACCTTCGGCCTGCCGGTCAGCTGGCGGGCGATGCGCAGCGCAGCCCGGTTCGCGTCGGTCGCGCTGAGTGTGAACAGCCACCGGTCCACCCCGAACCGGCCGGACAGTTCCTCCGCCACGGTGATGGCGTCCTGCGTCGGCAGCATCGTGGTCAGCCCGCGCTCGCTCTGCTCCCGCAGCGCCGCCAGCACCCGCGGCGGGCTGTGGCCGGTCATCGCGCCGGTGTCACCCAGGCACAGGTCAACGTACTCACAGCCGTCCACGTCGGTGATCCTGGCGCCCTGCGCGTGGGCGGCGAACGGCGGGAAGCCGCCCGCCCACAGCATCATCCAGGGCATCGGCACCCCGCCGACCAGGCTGTGCCGCGCCCGCTCGGACAGCTCGCGCGAGCGGGGGTGGGTGGCGGCGAACCGGTCCAGCTCCCGCCGCGTCAGCTCGGCAAGCCGGGCGCGATCGATCATGGACCACCACCCTAGCGGCCGGTGAGCCGGACCGGGACCCAGGTCAGGGCCGGTCCGGGCCGGTGGACGATGATGGAGACATGACCAAGGATGCGCTACCTCGCAGCGAGGATGTCTACCGTCATCTGGAGGACCTGCGCACCCGCACCTACGAGGGGGCACGGGACTGGCCGGAGCGGGTAGCCGTCTTCCGCCGGGCGGTCGGGCTGCTCGACCCTGTGGTGCGCGCCGTCCTCACCGAGGCGAGCCGGGAGTACCTGCGCGGCGCCGGCACCGTCCGCCACCACACGGGCGAGGACCGCGACGGCGGGGTCTACGCCCGCTGGGAGCTGTCGTGGCCGCAGCAAAGGGACGCCGGGGCCCACGACGGCGGCCGGGTGGAGCCGGTCCAGGTAATGGCGCTGTTCGGCCGCGGCAGCACCCACCCCCACCTGCGGGGCGCGGTGGCCGGGATGTGGCCGTGCCAGATCACCAGCGAAGCCGACGCACAGCGCCAGGAGCCAGTGGTGCGGGCGATCGTGGAGGCCGAACTGCACGAGCGGATCGCCCAGGGCTCCTGGCGGGTGATCCCGGCCTTCGCGGCCGCACACCCGGGCTGACGGCATGACCGGCCCGGCGCTGTCGTTCGACGTGGTGGCGGTGGACCTGCCGCCGGAGGCGAACATCATCATCGGGCAGGCGCACTTCATCAAGACGGTGGAGGACCTGCACGAGGCGCTGATCGGGGTCAGCCCTCACCTGCGCTTCGGGCTGGCGTTCTGCGAGGCATCGGCCGCCCGCCTGGTCCGCCGCTCGGGCAATGACGACCCCCTGACGGCCGCCGCCGCCGCGATCGCGGCCGCGATCGGCGCCGGGCATTCGTTCGTGATCCTGCTCCGGGAGGGGTTCCCGGTGAACGTCCTCAACCCGCTGAAGACAGTGCCCGAGGTCTGCACCATCTTCTGCGCGACCGCCAACCCAGTGCAGGTACTTGTCGCCGTCACGAAGCGTGGCCGGGGGATCATCGGGGTGATCGACGGCGTGCCCCCGGTCGGCATCGAGACCGAGGCCGACGTGGCAGAGCGCCGAGGGCTGCTGCGGGACCTCGGCTACAAGTTGTGAGGCCGGGCCGGTGCCGTGGGGCCGGACGGCGGGTCGCCCCGCGCGAGCCCGTTCGGCGCCGGGGAAAGGGGTCTTTGGCCCTGGATTTTTGCCGGCCTTAGCCTCTGCCCCCCGTCGCTGGCCGGGCGGAGGTTAGAGGAGGAAACAGATGTTAGAAGGGAGGGGTCATGTACGCATTCGCCATCATGGCGCTGCTCGGCCTCGGCGTGCTAGCGGTGATGAAGATCTTCAGCCGCTACCTGTCGTTCGCGTCCGAACTGCAGGCGCTGGTGCTGGTGCTGCTCGGCATCGGTGGTGCCTGGCTGGTGAACGTCAGTCTGTTCACCGCGTGGGGCATCCCCGTCCGGGCGAGCTGGATCGGCATCACGCTGACCGGCCTCGTCATCGCCGGTGCGGCCTACTTCTGGGGTGCCATCCTCGACTTCTTCGGCGGGCTGTCCCGTAAGGCCGTCGACGAAGCAGAGACAATCGAGAAGTCCCAGAACCTGCGCCGCGTCGCCTGATCACTGCGCCAAATCCCCGGCGCAGTCATCGCCGCCCGTGGGACGGCCACCGGCCGCCTCCGCGGCGGTGGTGTGTAATACGCCGCAGCACCAAGGAATGCCTTACCTTCCCGGTCGCGACGCCGTCGTTCCACCCGCTTTAGCGTTCATTTTCCGGAGAGTCTCCGGTGCAATCAGGGTAACTCCGGCGAATCATGCCACCCGCACTAAGTGCTTGCGTGGAGGGTGCCGGGAATCGGAGAGATGGCCGGGGCGCAGGCCGAAGAACAGGCCGAGCATGGCCACCAGGTCCACGATCGCGATCAGGCCTGCGATGTACGGCCCGGGCCCGCCCAGCCACGCCAGATAGCCGCAGAACGCAAGGACCACGACGAGCGCCGACAGAGCCCGCGGGCGGCCGCTCTGGGCCAGCCGTTCGGGCACCTCATAGGGCGCACGCTGAACGTAGTTGCCGGTGGCCGCCCGCTCCTGGGCGATCTTCAGCCACAGATCGTAGAGTTCGGGCGCCTGTTCGCGCAGTGCCACCGCCTCCGCCACCGACGGCATCTCACCCTGTGTATCCGGCGGTTGCTCGATCCGCTCGCCGATCCGCTCGTAGACCAGGCTGGCCAGATGATCGAGGTCCAGTCCGCCCGGCTGGCCGGGCTGGCCCTCCGGGGCTGCCGGGCTGGCTGGGGCTGCCGGGCTGGCTGGTCCCGCCGGGGCGGGAACCGCTGGTGAGGCGAGCCCCGGTACCGGGGCCAGGTCCGCTTCGGCCGGGCTGCCGGGGTCCAGGGTTCGGTCGTGGTCATTCACGCGGGGTGTGTCACACCGTCCTTGCCCCGGCCGCGTGTGATCGCTTCGTGATGGGCGTCCCGGAGCTCTCTGGCAGCCTGCTGGAAGGGACCCCCAGCAGCGTCCGGCGGCGGCGACGGCGGCAGGCCCGCATGCAGCACCCGGTAGATGACCGCGCCGGTCACGTCGAAGATTGCGGTGGTACCCAGGGCCAGCGCGGCGAACCGGTGAGAGGAATCCGTCTGCATAAGCGCGTCTTTCCCGCTTCGCCGCCGCCGCAAAACCCTTGCCTAATTACTGATGGTCGGTGATGAATAGCGACGAGTCGCCCGGCTAAGTCAGCACAATGCGGGTCATGAATTCACGGCCAGGCCCGGGCGGGCGGGTGAGTCCCGCGTCCACGCGCCAGTGGCGGGGACGGCCCGGGGCACCACCGGGGGCCCGCCGCCCGCTGTCCGGCCAGCCCGCCGTCCGATCTGCACGGTTCGTGTCTGCGGCGGCTTGAACATCCGGATTTTCCTGCCTGCTCACCGCAAGAGCGGGACCTGCTCATCGCAAGAGCGGGACAGGCCCCGCTGGTGATGCCAGACTCAGCACCCGGGGGCCAGGTTACGCTCCGCCGGCCGCCTTGCGGGGGTGGGCGGCGGAGGATCTGCGGACCAGACTGTGACACGGTTGACCAGCCCTTGACCGCGCATAGCCAGGTTGCTAGATTCCCCCACGGCAATCTCTGACTATGGGATGCTTCCTTGTCACAAGCGGGGAATTTGTCGGCTGCTCGCGCGCCGGCCATACCGAGAGGAGCTACGTGTGCTATCTCGCTTGGTAAGGGTAAGAGGATTGGCCTGGAAACTGGCCATCCCAGCGGCGTGCCTGGCCGTGGTGGGCCAGTTGGCACTGTCCGGCACGGCATCGGCGACGCACACGGTGGCATCCGTGCACCACGCGGCGACGATCACGTCGAGCAAGCACAACTTCCTGGACTGCAACCTGACCCAGATGCGGCGGCTCTGTACCGACCCGCGTGGGCCGATCAATACGTCCGGCGAGCGGTACCGCTTCGTCGACGGCAAGACCCACGCCTATGTTGGCCACGACGAGCCGAGCGTCAAGTTCATCTCCAGCGCGGCCGGCTCGGGCAACACGATGACCTACGGCATGCAGCTGTCGAGGGACCCGTCCAAGACGCCCACCGCGACCGGCAGCGTGACCAAGTACGGCGAGCTGAGCGTGGCGCCCTGGTTCGGGCTGCCCATCTGCGACCCGAACTCCTACCCGCAGAACGCGTGCACGCCGGACAGCGACGCGAACTCGGGGTTGATCAGCGACTCCGGCGCAGCGGGCTCGGCGTTCATGGAGCTGCAGTTCTACCCGCCGGGCTTCACCCCGTTCATCGACTCCACCAGTTGCAGCAAGACCCAGTGGTGCGCGGCGATGACAATTGACAGCCTGGAGTGCACCTTCAACTTCGCGAGCTGCAACAACAACTGCATCGAGCCGGTCAACTTCGCGTTCCTGCAGACCAACGGCGTGCCGGCCGGCCCGCCAGCGCCGCAGGACCCGACCGCCTCGACCTTCCTCGGGAACTCGCACACCCTGAAGATGAACCCCGGGGACGTGCTCAAGGTATCCATCACCGACCCTGGGGCTGGATTCACAACCACCGTCCAAGATGTCACCACTGGCCGGACCGGGTTCATGGTGGCCAGCTCCGCGAACGGTTTCCAGAACACCAGCATCGCCGACTGCTCTGGCACGCCGTTTACCTTCCACGCCGAGTACAGCAGCGCCAAGCAGCAGAACCAGGTGCCGTGGGCCGCGCTTGAGGGCGGCGTGCTCATGCAGCAGGAGATCGGGCACGGCGAGTCCTGCTCCTCGGTCAGCAGCAAGCTGGGCTTCGCGACCAGCTTCGGCGACGGCTCCTCCTACGTGGACCCGAAGGTCTATCAGGTCTGCAACGGCGGCACTGAGGGCAGCGGCAAGAAGGGCGAAGGCCCGTGCAACGTCAACACCGGTAACTGCACGGGTGCTACAGCCCAGGGCAAGACCGGTCCGAAGGCATGCCCGGTCAAGAACGCCGGCACCGGGCAACTGTGTGAGTTCTCCGACGCCAGCTGCTTCCCGAAGGGCAGCCGCTCGGTCCTGATCGACGGCAGCCCGGCCACGGAGAGCGCACCGGTGGCCATCTGCTACCAGAACGCCTTCCAGAACGGTGACCTGGACTTCGACGGTCTGTCTTACCGGGCGGACTGGCCGAACGGCAGCAGCAGCTTCCCGACCCCGATGAGATATGTCGGGCCGTTTACCGGCGGGAACACCTACCCGAGCATCCAGTTCGAGACGGACGCAGCCGGCTCCGAAGGGCTGTGCAACGTGACCACCGGTCACAACTGCACCGCTCCGCCGCTGGGCGCGAAGTTCTACCCGTTCTGGACGATGAACAAGGTGCAGACCCTGAGCGGCCTGTCCGGCAAGGGTGTCTGCCTCTGGAACTTCGGCAACGTCATCTCTGGCGTGACCAGTAAGAACTTCGGGAAGGCCGCCCAGTACGGGACGCCTGACATCGCCCGCTACGGTGGCACTCTCACCAGCAAGGTGATCAACAACCCCGAGTTGGCGTCGGGCTGCAAGTCGGTTTCCTTCTAGCACACACACCATCTGTCCGCCCGGTGGCCCGCCAGGGTCACCGGGCGGACGCCTGTCCGGGGGCCTGTCCGCGGGCTGCCCGGGCCCGGCCGGGACAGTGGGGCGTCTCGGCTACGATGCCGTCATGCCAAGCCCCGACGCACACGTGAAAAGCTGACATGCGGCTGGGCGGAGAGCCCGTCGGGCGGTGGGGAATCGCCCTGCTGGCGGTGACCGGCATCGCCGGGCTGCTGCTGGCCTGGCACGGGTGGACCGGGCGGGCCGCCGCGGTGGCCCCGTCCCTGGCGGGAGGCTCGACCGCGAGCAGCCCGGCCGCCAGCGCCCCGGCCACCGGTGCTCCCTCACCGGCCGGCTCGGCCAGCGCAAGCTCGGCGGCGACCCACTCGCCGTCCCCCGCGGCCAGCGCGGGCCCGTCCGCGTCCACCGCGCCGCTGCTGAGTTCGGAGCCCTACGCCAGTTCGGCGTTCCAGATCTGGCCCGGCCCGCTGAGCGCCG
>DATKRG010000145.1:0-8500 GCA_035532275.1 Streptosporangiaceae bacterium
TCGGTGGCCCGTTGCAGGCCGATCCGCCAGCCGTCACCGGAGTCGATCGTGATCCACTCATCGTCGTCGTCGGGGACGCGTCGCCAGCCGGCGAGCTGCTCGTAGAACGTGGCCAGGAGGTCGATGTCCGGGGCGTCCAGCACCACGGCCCGCAGTGAGCCGATCGCCCGCCGGTGCGGTTCGGAGGTCATACCCCCGATCCTGCCGACCCCGGGGCCGGCCCGCCACCGGAACACGGCGTTGACGATCCGGTCTAGTCGCCGAGGAGCTTGGCTTTCTCGGCGGCGAACTCGGCATCGGTGAGGACCCCCTGGCTGTGCAGCTGGCCCAGCCTGGCCAGCTGATCGATGCGCTCGGAGTTGGCCGACAGCTGGTCGTCCTGCCCGGTCATGTCCTCCACCTCCGGGCTGCTGTCCACCGTGCCGGCCGGGAACAGGCGGGCCCGCACATCGCCGGCGGTCATCAGGCCGGGCACGTCCGCGGTCGCCGTGCCCTTCTTGCTGCTCTTACTGCCCTTGCCGATGTCGATGGTCACCCGCTTGTGGTTGTGCGGGCTGACCGCGACGCGCACCGCCGAGCCCTGGCGGATCCCGGACGCGCAGATGCGGCAGTCGGTCTCGTAGGGGCTCCGGCCCGGGACGGCGACCCGGAGCCGGTACTTGTAGACCCGGGGCGCCTCCCAGGCGAACTCGCCCTCCTGGATGACCTCGTTGGTGGCCTTCGCGGACAGCACCTCCGCGGTGCCACGGATCCCTCGCTTGAGCAGCCGCCGGTCGCCATTCCTGACCACCGCCATGCTCAGGTACATGGCCTAGCCGAAGGGACCCCACCACAAGCCCAGCACCACCACGATCGCGAGCGCCACCCGTATCGTGCCCGGCAGGGCGTGGATCGCCAGGATGCCCGCCGCCGAGCATCCAATGATCTGGGGCCACAAGTCAATGAACCCGGACATTCCGGCCATTGCGGCGCTCAGATGACGCGGTCGCGGCCGGCCCAGTAGGGGTCGCGCAGGCGGCGCTTGTAGAGCTTCCCGTTCGGGTCACGCGGGAGCTCGGCGACGTAGTCGATGGTCCGGGGAAGCTTGAACTTCGCCACCCGCCCGGCCAGGAACGCGAGCAGGTCCTCGGTCAGCGCCGGGCCGGGCTGCACCCCCGCGGCAGGCTCGACCACCGCCTTGACCTCCTCCCCCCAGTCGTCGTGCGGGATGCCGAAGACCGCCACGTCGGCGACCGCGGGATGGCAGGACAGCTCGGACTCGACCTCGGCCGGGTAGATGTTCACCCCGCCGGAGATGATCACATCGCTGCCGCGGTCGCACAGGAACAGGTAGCCGTCCTCGTCCAGGTAGCCGATGTCGCCGACGGTGAACAGGTCGCCCGCCCGCGCAGCCGCCGTCTTCTCCTCGTCGTTGTGGTAGGAGAAGCTCGACGTGCCCATCCGCATGTAGACCAGGCCCTGCTGGCCGGGGGCCACCTCCTTGTGCGCCCGGTCGAGCACGTGCACCTGCGACCCCTGCCAGGGCAGCCCGACCGAGCCCGGCTTGCGCAGCCACTCCTGCGCGGTGATGAGCGTCCCGCCGCCCTCGGTCGCCGCGTAGTACTCCACGATGACCGGCCCCAGCCACTCGATCATCCGCCGCTTGACCTCGGGCGGGCACGGCGCCGCGCTGTGGATCACCGCCCGCAGGGAGCTGGTGTCATACCGGGCGCGCACCTCGTCCGGCAGGGCGAGCAGCCGCCGGAACTGGGTCGGCACCACGTGCGTGTGCGTCACCCGGTGCCGCTCGATCAGCGCCAGCATCTGCTCCGGATCCCAGCCGTCCATCAGCACCACCGGATGGCCGAGCTGGATCGAGATCGCGGCGAAGTTGAGCACGGCGGTGTGGTACAGCGGCGAGCCGCACAGATGCACGTGGCCATCGTCAGGCGCCAGGCCGAACAGGTGAAAGAACCAGGTCGCCTGCACCGCCGCGCCGTCCGGGTCGGCGCCGGTGAGCGGCCGGCGCACGCCCTTGGGCCGGCCGGAGGTGCCCGAGGTGTACAGCATCGGGGCCCCGTGCGTGCGCGGGGACGGGCGCTCGTGCGACCCGTCGTCACCCAGCCGTGCCAGCGGCTCGAAGCCGGGCACCGTGCCCACCGCGAACCGGTGCTTGATCCCGGCCAGGTCCGCCGCCTCCGTGGCGGTCCCGGCGAACCGCTCGTGGGCGGCGAACGCCCCGGACGCGCTGTCGCCGAGGATGTAGGCGACCTCCGCGGCGACCTGATGCCAGTTGACCGGCACCACGTACAGGCCGGTCTCGATCGCGGCGAAGTACATCGCGAGCGCGGTCACGCTGTTGGGCAGCAGCCCGGCGACGGTGTCCCCGGCGGCCAGGCCCAGCGCCTGGAAGCCGCGGCCGTAGCGGTCGGCCTCACCGGCCAGGTCCGCGTAGCTCACCGTCGTGCCGTCAGGCTCGATCACCGCGGTCTTCTCCGGCGAGCTGGCGGCGATGGCCCACAGCCCGATGGTGTTCACGGGCTTCAATCTAGAACACGTTCTAGGTCCGAACAAGCGTACGCCGCCTCTTCGTTAAGCGGCTATTGCTTGTATAAGAAGAAACATGTTTCACTTCTGTGCGTGAGCCAGCCCCTGCGAGCGCCGCTGGAGATCGGGTTCGATTACACCCGCTCGCTCGGCCCGGTGCTGAGCCAGTTCATGACCGCCCTGGCGGGCCGGCGCATCCTCGGCGCACGCGGCTCAGACGGCCGCGTGCACGCCCCGCCGTTCGAGTACGACCCGGTGGGCTTCGCCCCGCCGGCCGGGCTGGTGGAGGTCGGGCCTGAGGGTACCGTCACGAGCTGGTCGTGGGCGGGCCAGCCGCTGGAAGGGCAGCCGCTGGCGCACCCGTTCGCATGGGCGCTGATCCGGCTGGACGGCGCCGACACCGCCATGCTGCATGCCGTGGACGCCGGGTCGGCGGACGCGATGCGCACCGGCATGCGGGTCCGGGTGCGGTGGGCGGCGCTCCCCGCCGGGCACATCAGCGACATCGCCTGCTTCGAGCCGTGCGCCGTGCCAGCCACGCCGCCCGGGCCCGTCCCGGCGCGGGACGCGGAGCCGGTGGCGATGATCACCACGCCGATCCGGCTGCACTACGAGCACACGGCGTCGCCCGGGGAGAGCGACTTCCTGCGGGGGCTCGCGGCCGGGCGCCTGCTCGGCCAGCGCTGCCCGGCCTGCGGCAAGGTCTACATCCCGCCGCGCGCGGCGTGCCCCACCGACGGGGTCCCCACCACCGATGAGGTCGAACTGCCCGACACCGGCACCGTCACCACGTTCTGCGTCGTCAATGTGCCATTTCCCGGGCAGCGGGTGACACCGCCGTATGTGGCGGCGTCGGTGCTGCTCGACGGCGCCGACATCCCCTTCCAGCACCTCGTCCTGGGCTGCGAGCCAGGCGAGGTCCGGATGGGCATGCGGGTGGTCGCGGTCTGGCGGCCCAGCGATCAGTGGGGCACCACCGCGGAGAACATCGACCATTTCCGTCCCAACGGCGAACCGGACGCACCGTATGAGTCCTATGCCCACCATCTGTAGCGGACGCCTCCCGTGACCGGCGTCGCTGTCGTCGGCTTCGCCCAGTCCCCGTGCGTGCGCCATGGTGAGGGCACGACCAGCGGGGTGGAGATGCTGGTGCCCATCTTCGGCCAGGTGCTCGCCAGCACCGGGCTGGCCAAGGACGACATCGGGTTCTGGTGCTCGGGTTCCTCCGACTACCTGGCGGGCCGGGCGTTCTCGTTCGTGCAGGCGGTGGACGCGATCGGGGCCTTCCCGCCGATCATGGAATCGCACGTGGAGATGGACGGGGCCTGGGCGCTGTACGAGGCCTGGGTGAAGATCCTCACCGGCGAGGCCGAGATCGCGCTGGCCTACGGTTTCGGCAAGTCGTCAGCGGGAGACCTGCGCCGGGTGCTTGCCCTCCAGCTCGATCCCTACCTGCTCGCCCCGCTCTGGCCGGACTCGGTGAGCATCGCGGCGCTGCAGGCCAGGCTCGGCATCGAGGCGGGCCTCTGGAGCGAGAAGGACATGGCGCAGGTGGCCGCGCGCAGCCGGGCCGCGGCGGTGTCGAACCCGCAGGCACAGCTGTCCGGCGAGATCTCCGCCGAGGACCTGCTCGGTGCGCCGTATGTCGCCGATCCGCTCCGGGCCCACGACTGCGCGCCCATCGGCGACGGCGCCGCGGTGGTGATCCTGGCCGCCGGGGAGCGGGCCCGTGAGCTGTGCGAGCGGCCCGCCTGGATCAGCGGTTTCGAGCACCGGATCGACTCGGCGTCACTGGGGGCGCGCGACCTGACCACGGCGCCGTCAGCCGCCAGCGCCGGGCACGCGGCGGGGGCGCCCGGCGTCGACGTCGCCGAGCTGCACGCGCCGTTCACGCACCAGGAGATCGTGCTGCGGCGTGCCCTGGGCCTGGGTGACCACGCGGTCGTCAACCCGTCCGGCGGGGCACTGTGCGGCAACCCGATGTTCGCCGCGGGACTGGCAAGGATCGGGATGGCGGCCCGCGAGATCTTCGCCGGCCGGGCGGGCCGGGCACTCGGCCACGCGACCAGCGGCCCGGCGCTGCAGCAGAACCTCGTCTGCGTGATGGAGGCGCGGTCATGACCGAGCGGGCCGCCAAGCCGCGGGCCGCCGTGCTGGGGGTCGGGCAGACCCGCCACCGGTCCCGGCGCAGCGACGTCTCCATCGCGGGCCTGTGCCGGGAGGCGGTGGACCGTGCCCTCGCCGACGCCGGCCTTGAGCTGGCCGAGGTCGACGCGGTCGTGGTCGGGAAGGCACCCGACCTGTTCGAGGGCGTGATGATGCCCGAGCTGTATCTCGCCGACGCGCTCGGCGCCACCGGCAAGCCGCTGCTGCGGGTGCACACGGCGGGCTCGGTGGGCGGGGCGACCGGGATCGTCGGGGCGAGCCTGGTCCAGGCTGGCCGGCACCGCCGGGTGCTGGCTGTCGCGTTCGAGAAGCAGTCGGAGTCCAACGCCATGTGGGCGCTGTCGATCATGCCGCCGTTCAGCATGCCGCTGCTCGCCGGGGCGGGCGGGTACTTCGCGCCGCACATCCGCGCCTACATCCGCCGAAGCGGCGCACCCGACCACATCGGCGCGATGGTCGCGGTCAAGGACCGGCGCAACGGCAGCCTCAACCCGTACGCACACCTGCAGCAGGCCGACATCACGCTGGAGTCGGTGCGCTCCTCCCCCATGCTGTGGGACCCGGTCCGCTACGACGAGACCTGCCCGTCCTCGGACGGGGCCTGCGCGGTGGTCATCGGCGACGAGGCGGCGGCTGAGGCGACCGCGTCCGGCGGGCGGCCGGTGGCCTGGATCCGGGCGACATCGATGCGCACCGAGCCGACCATGTTCGCTGGCAAGGACCACGTCAACCCGCGGGCCGGTGCGGACGCCGCCGCCGCCCTGTGGCGGCAGGCCGGCATTACCGACCCGTTTTCGCAGATCGACGTCGCCGAGATCTACGTGCCGTTCTCCTGGTTCGAGCCGATGTGGCTGGAGAACCTGGGCTTCGCGGCGCCGGGCGAGGGCTGGCGGCTCACCGAGTCCGGCGAGACGCAGATCGGGGGCGCCCTGCCGGTCAACCCGTCCGGCGGGGTGCTCAGCTCCAACCCGATCGGTGCTTCCGGCCTGCTGCGTTTCGCCGAAGCGGCACTGCAGGTCATGGGCAAGGCCGGGGCTCACCAGGTGGCAGGGGCCCGGACCGCGCTGGGCCATGCCTATGGCGGCGGCTCGCAGTACTTCTCGATGTGGGTGGTCGCCGCCACCCCGGACTGACCGGCCTTCAGCGGTAGCTGACCGGCAGTGCCTTGATGCCGTTGAGCCAGCCCGAGCGCAGCCGCTCCGCATCACCGGCCAGCTTGATGCCCGGCATGCCGTCGGCGATCGCGTTGAAGATCAGCTCAATCTCCAGCTTGGCGAGGTTCACCCCGAGGCAGTAGTGCGTCCCGGTGCCGCCGAAACCCAGATGCGGGTTGGGGCTGCGCATGATGTCGAACTCCTCGGGCGCCTTGAACACGTCCTCGTCGAAGTTGGCCGACCGGTAGAACAGGCCCACCCGCTGGCCGGCCTTGATCTGCTGGCCGCCCAGGGTGGTGTCGGCGAGCGCGGTGCGCTGGAAGACCGTCACCGGGGTCGCCCACCGGACGATCTCGTCGACCGCGGACTCGGGCCGCTCTGCCCTGAACAGTTCCCACTGCTCAGGGTGGTCGAAGAAGGCCAGCATCCCGTGCGAGATCGCGTTGCGGGTGGTCTCGTTGCCCGCCACGGCCAGCAGGATCACGAAGAAGCCGAACTCGTCCGACGAGAGCTGGCCGCCGTCGACCTGGGCGTGGACAAGCTTGGTGACAATGTCGTCGCGGGGGCAGCCGCGGCGGTCTTCGGCCATGGTCATGGCGTAGCCGACCAGCTCGGCGGCTGCGGCCTGGCCGTCGCCGGCGTACTCCGGGTCGTCGTAGCCGATCATCTCGTTCGACCAGGCGAAGATCTTGCCCCGGTCCTCCTGCGGGATGCCGAGAAGCTCCGCGATCGCCTGGAGCGGGAGCTCGGCGGCCACGTCGGTGACGAAGTCACCGCTGCCCTCGGCCAGGGCCGTTTCCACGATCCGCTCGGCGCGGGCGGCCAGCGTCTCACGCAGGCGGCCGATCGACCGGGGGGTGAAGCCCCGGGAGACGATGCCGCGCAGCTTGGTGTGCTGCGGCGGGTCGATGTTGAGCATGATGAGCCGCTGCATCTCGATCGACTCGTCGGTGACCTGCTGCGCGTGGCGGATGATCGCTGTCTTCTCCTGGCTGGAGTAGACATGGCTGGAGCGAGACACCTCCAGCACGTCCGCGTGCTTGGTGATCACCCAGTACCCGTCGTCGTCGAAGCCGGAGGCCCCCCGCGGCTGGGAGTTCCACCAGACGGGCGCCGTGCGCCGCAGCTCAGCGAACTCGCCTGCCGGCACCCGGCTGGCGTAGAGGTCGGGATCGGTGAAGTCGAAGCCTGGGGGAATGCTCGGCTCGGCCATCGCTGCCCTCCGCTGGAACGCGTTCTAGTCGATTGAACCATGGCGACCGGCTCAGGTGAATGGTTGCTGGAGCCCGAACCAGAACACGTTCTAGTATTGAGGTCCAGCTGGCAGCGGACGGAGGACCTGCGGTGGCAACTGCGGTGATCGTCGAGGCGGTGCGGACCCCGATCGGCAAGCGCGGCGGCGCACTGGCGGGCCTGCACGCCGCCGAGATCCTCGGCTGTGCGCAGACCGCGCTGCTGGAGCGGGCTGGCATCGAGCCCGCCGCCGTCGAGCAGGTGGCAGGCGGCTGCGTCACCCAGGCGGGCGAGCAGTCCAGCAACATCACCCGCACGGCCTGGCTGCACGCGGGTCTCCCCTACCAGGCCGGCTGCCTCACCCTCGACGCCCAGTGCGGCTCGGCGCAGCAGGCCGCGCACCTGATCGCCGGGCTCATCGCGGCCGGCGCCATCGAGGTCGGCGTCGCCTGCGGGGTGGAGGCGATGAGCCGGGTGCCGCTGCGGTCGAACGTCGGCACAGACTGCGGGACGCCCCGGCCGCCGACGTGGGACATCGACCTGCCGAACCAGTTCGTCGCCGCCGAGCGGATAGCACAGCGGCGCGGGCTCACTCGTGCCGACATCGACGAGTTCGGCCTGCGCTCGCAGGCAGCGGCCCAGGTCGCCTGGTCGCGGGGCCGGTTCGACCGGGAGGTCGTGCCCATCAAGGCACCGGTCCTGGACTCCGGCCGGCAGCCGGCCGGCGAGACCCGCACCGTGGACCGCGACGAGGGCCTGCGCGAGACCAGCCTGGAGGCGCTGGCCCGGCTGAAGCCCGTGCTGGAGGACGGCGTGCACACTGCGGGCACGTCCTCCCAGATCTCCGACGGCGCCGCCGCCGTGCTGCTGGTCGAGGCGGACCGGGCGCGGGCCCTGGGCCTGCGGCCCCGCGCCCGGATCGTCGCCCAGTGCCTCATCGGCGCGGAACCGTACTACCACCTGGACGGCCCCATCGCGGCCACCCAGCGGGTGCTCGACCGCAGCGGCATGGCCATCGGCGACATCGACCTGTTCGAGGTCAACGAGGCGTTCGCGTCGGTGGTCCTGTCCTGGCTGGGCGAGCACCGGCCCGACCCGGACCTGGTCAACGTCAACGGCGGCGCGATCGCGCTCGGCCACCCGGTCGGCAGCACCGGCGCCCGGCTGCTCACCACCGCCCTGCACGAACTGGAGCGCCGGGACGCCACCACGGCCCTGGTCACCATGTGCGCCGGCGGCGCCATGTCCACCGCCACCATCATCGAGCGCCTCTGACCCCCCAAACGGTGGGTCAGCGCCATACCGTCATCCGAGGGCTCATGCCGAACGGCGCTGATCTGGACCAAGCGAGACGGAAAGCCGGAGTCCAAGCGCGCTAGCCAGACGCTCCAGTACGGGGATGGTGGGAGTGGTCCCCCCGG
>DATKRG010000146.1:0-11729 GCA_035532275.1 Streptosporangiaceae bacterium
GCCAGATCAGCGCGGCGAGGTCCCGCTGCGTAAGAGTGCGCGCCATGCGCCAGCGGCGTAACTCGGCCCCGAAACGATCACGCTCGGATGCATCTGGGTTGAGACTACGTGGCCGCCTGCCTGTCCTCAGAGCATCGCCAACAGTGCTATCCATCTGAATCCCCTCTTTGTCCCAGACCGTCCGCTGCCTCTATCCAGGCGAGCCAGCTACAAGGGACACCACGACATACACGGTCTTTCCCGGGCCATCGCGGTCGTCCACGACTTCTCGCGCGCCGCCGTACAGGTCGATCAGGCCGTCGAGCAACTCCAAGCCGCGGCCCTGTTCGTCGTCGGCAGTGGCCTGTCGGCGGACCGGTCGGCCCGCTCCGTCGTCGTGGACTCCGGCCCACAGATCACCGCCGGAATATGACAGCCCGATCTCGATCGGGCCGGCACCATGGCGCAGGGCGTTCGTGGCGAGCTCGGTGATGATGAGTTCAGCCAATCCGGCGTGCTGGTGAAGACCCCACCTGATAACCGCCTCGCGGGCCAGCTCACGTGCACGCCCGATCTCAACTGGATCGCGGCTAAGTCGGCAGGTGAAAGGAAGGTTCCTGGCGTCGATTTCCTCGTTGATCAGCCAGGCTCCATGGCCTGAGTTCCCGCCCATCTTCTGCTCCGTTCATCGCCGTGGTCATCGTGACGCGGCGGCTGGGATTACGCTGCTGGCAACTGCCTGCTGTCCTGCCAGAACAGAACGTAAGCTCGATGCCGGGGATTGTGGACTGACGGCCAGTACGGGTGAACGCTGGCCCGCGAGAACTGAAGGCGACGGATGGCCCGCCGAGCGTACGGAACACTGACTGGTGGTGCGAGTCCCGAGGGACGGATCTCTGGCTACGTTCTCAAGGTGATCCGCGAATGCGCTGGCCAGACTCAGGAGCAGCTTGCCGAGAGCCTCGGGGTCAGTGCCGCATCGGTCCAGGGCTGGGAGAGCGGGCGCCGCCCGCTCATGGCCATGCCGGCCGGGAACCTCATGGCGCTGCAGGCCCAGCTCCGTCGTCATGGCGCTGACCCCGGTCTCCTGGACACCCTGGCACAAGGGCTGGAGGCTGACCTATTCCTCGGCGAGGCGCTGGCTACCCCACACCACAAGGCCGATCCCGCTGGCCATCTGCTCGGCACATGGGTGATCACCCGCCCGTTCACCGAAATGACGGCATGGCCGATAGGCGGGAAGGCTCCGCATGCCCTTGAGTGCAGTACCCGCAGGGCCTTACGGCACGGCCCAGTGCCCTCCGGGCCAGCTCTCGGCGCTGACGAGCGTCGACACATCCTTACCCACCTGCAGGCCGTCGCCGAGCGCGCGGACCGGCGCACGGCACACGGGCTATTGCTCGCCCGTCAGGCTTATTACCTGATCGGTTTCGACACCACGCCGGACACCATGGCCTGGCTTGCCCGGATGTACCGGACTGACCGGCGGATAGTGCGGCCTGCCCGAGGCTGGTCACCAGGCTGGCCACTGGCCCGGTCAACCGCCAGCGCGCTGACCCGGCTTGGCGATCCTGAACCTATGCGGCGCTTCATTTCCGACCAGCTCCGCGACGAGGCAGGCGAGCGCGCCAACCTGAACTACTGGGCATTCTGGGTCGGCGACTTCGCCGGGCAGCAGACCAGCGACGCTTTCATCGGCTCAACCCCACCGAGCGCCTGGCATGGCAACCGGCTGATGCGCCACCTGCTCGACCGGCTCCACGGGAACATCGGCTTCCTCGAACTCAACATCCACACGTTGTGGTCGCTGGTCAGAGTCCGCCCCGAGCTGCTCAGCGATCCATCGGTAGCTGACGAGATGGCGGCCAAGATCGAACAGCTGCTGGATGAGAACCTGGTGTCAGCGGCTTCGCAACGAGAACTGGACGCGCTGAGGTACGCCATCGCGATCGCACGCCGATACTGAATCTCCAGGTACCTGATAGGGAGGGCAAACGGGTTGAGCGACCAGCTGCGGGACACCACCGGTTTCCTCTACGAGATCGGCCTGCTCAAGCGGTACAAGCGGACCGGCTGGACGACTGCTGGCGTCCCAGTATCCGAGTCCGTCGCAGACCACTGTTTCCGTGCCAGCGTCATCGCCTCGGTGATCGCCGCCATGGAAGGCGCCGATCCGGAGCGGGCCACGTTCCTCGCGCTCTGGCACGACAGCCAGGAGACCCGCACGACCGACATTCCGCACCTGACCAAGAGCTATGTGTCGGTAGCCCGCAACGAGCTGGTCACCCAGGATCAGGTGGGGCCGCTTCCGCCCTCGGTGGCAAGCATGATCTCGGCCGCTGTCGCTGAGTACGAGGCAGCCGAGACTCATGAAGCCCGCTGCGCCCGCGACGCCGACAAACTGGATTGCCTGCTGCAGGCCCGCGAATACCAAGACCAAGGGCACGGCAACGTCCAGCCATGGATAGACAGCTCGCTCGCGGCACTGGCCACCGCGTCGGCCAAGCAGCTCGCCCACGAGGCCATCGCCCAGAACAGCCTCAGCTGGCTGGAGCGCGCCAAGCAGATGGCCGCTGGCAACAAGAAACAGAGCGCACCCGACCTCTGAATCATCGAGGCTGACGTTGCTGCGGCTGCATTCCGGTGGTGGATGTGGACAGCGAACGCGGATCACGCGGCCGCCAGGCCCCGCGCTCGACGGCCGTAAGGAACCGGTCCACCACCCAGTTGAACGCGTCTGGTTCCTCCAGATTGGCGGTGTGCCCGGTCCGGGGGAGGATGGCCAGGCCCGACGTGCCGATGGTGCGCTTGAGCATGAGCGCGGCTTCCAGGCATCCCTCGTCCTCGTCGCCGACCACAAGCAGCACCGGCGTGTGCACCTGCGCCAGTTCATCGCGCAGGTGGTATAGGGAAGGCCGGGCCGCCTGCACACCGCGCATCGTCAGCGCGGCCCCCAGCGCCGAGTGCTCACCCAGCGCGGCGGCGAACTCGGCCCAGCCGCGCGGGTTCTTGTTCTGGAACTGCACCCGGGCCGGGCCGACCGCGTAGCGGGCTGCCACAGGCACAGCACCTTCGGTCTCGAAGGCGCTGGCGATGACCTCGCACTCGGCCCGGAACGCCTCCTGGCGCTCTGGTTGCGCGCCGTATCCGGCACCGGCCACCACTGCGGAGACGACCCGGCCGGGGTGGCGCAGCGCCAGGTGCAGGGCGGTGAACCCGCCCATCGAGAGGCCGGCCACGTGGGCGCGGCTCACACCGAGCCCGTCCAGCACCGCGACCGCGTCGGCAACGGCCCGTTCCTGCGAGTAAGCGGTCCCGTCCTCGGGCACGTCCGACGGCGGGTAGCCACGCGCAGCGTAGGTGATGCAGCGGTACCCGCCGGAGAAGAACCGCACCTGCGGCTCCCAGCTCCGGTGGTCACCGGCGAACTCGTGGATGAAGAGCAGTGGCGCGCCGGTGCCGGTGGTCTCCGCGTGCAGCGCTACGCCGTCGCCAGCCGTGATCGTTGGCATGCCGTGCTACCGCCCGGTGGCTGGTGCCGCGCTCATGATGTGCTGGTGAGTTCTCGCGGCCGCGGTGGCGGCGTCCCCCGCGCTGAGTGCGTCGAGGATCTCGTCATGCTGGCGGGCCGACTCGGCGTGCGTGCGCGACACCGGCGGGCCGCCGTGCAGCGACGCCCAGAGCAGCCGCATCAGTGACAGCAGCAGCGGACTTCCCGCATGCTCGTACACCATGAAGTGGAACTCCCGGTTCAGATCCGCGTACCGGGGGTCGTCGTCGCCGAGCGCCCGCATCTGGTCATTCAGGTCCCGCAGCCGGCGGATACCGTCGGCATCGATCTTGCGTGCTGCCAGCGACGCACCCAGCGACTCCAGGGCGGCCCGGATCTGGAAGTTCTCCTCGACCGGGCCATCGTCGGGCTCCACCACCGTGAACCCCCGGTGGGTGTCGCCGACGACCAGGCCCTCCGACTCCAGTCTCCGCAGCGCTTCCCGGATCGGTGTCTGGCTGACGTGAAACCGCTGGGCGAGGTCCCGCTGCCGCAGCTGCTCGCCCGCAGACAGCTCGCCGGTGATGATCAGCTGGCGGATGAGGGCGGCCACCATGTCCGTCTTGCTCACGTAACCCGGGAGCACACTGGGCGGAGAATCCGCATGCATCATCGCTGTGGGTCGCACAAGATGCCTCCCCGTGCTCGTGACCGGCCACCCGCACCGATGGCGCGCCAATCCGTCGGTTCATGGTAGCCGCGGCTTCGGTTCGTGACCGGGCTCCGGCGGGGCCGCCGCCGGGTGCCCAGTCACTTGGTATACCATATTTTACACTGTCCGGGCCGTCCACCGGGAGCCGCGTATGGCGCATTCCCACCTGCTCGTGGAGCACAGCCCCGCCGGCTGCCGGCGGTTGCTGCTGTCGCGCCCAGACCGCCGTAATGCGATAGACCTGGGGCTGGCCCGTGCGCTGCGCGACGCCCTCCGGCAGGAGGAGACCGACCCGGTGGTGCTCGCCAGCGCCGACCCGCTGGCGTTCAGCGCAGGCGCTGACCTGAGCATCCCCAGTGCCGACCGGGCTACCGTCTCCGACCTGCTCTACGAGTGCTACGAGATCATGATCACCAGGCCGGGGCCGGTGATCGCGGTGATCGGCGGGCCGGCCGTGGGTGGCGGGGCACAGCTCGCGGCAGCGGCAGACCTTCGGATCGCGGGGCCGGCGGCGAGGCTGCGCTGGATCGGGCCAGCCGGCCTTGGCCTGGCCGTGGGAGCGTGGGTGCTGACCGACCTGGTCGGCCGTGGCACCGCGATGGAGCTGGCCATGACCGGCCGCTGGGTGACGGCCACGGAGGCGCTGGCCATGGGCTTGGTCAACCGGGTCGAGGACGACCCCGGCCAGGTCGCGGCGGATATCGCCGAGGAACTGGCCAGGCAGGACCGCCAGTCGCTGGCAAGCGTCAAGATCGTGGCGGCGGCGGGCGGCCTGCTCGACCGGCTGCGCGCGGAGCGGCAGGCGAACAGGTCAGCTTGGGAACGGGTGACTGCGCCGGCCGCGGAGTGAGCGCCTGCGGGCCGGAACAGGCGCCTGCACAGCCGAGATGAGTGGCTGTGAGGACGGGATAAGCGTCGGCGGGACGGGATAGGCGCCGGCACAGACAGGATGAGTGGCTGCGAGGACGGGATGAGTGGCAGCGAGGAATGGAGCCGGGCGGGGTGGCGGGCCCATCTTCCCGGTATCTCCGACGTGCCTGCCTTCGTCGACCGGCTGGGTGAGGCCACCATCGCGGAGCTGGCCGCCGCGTCCGCAGACCGGGTGCCGGAGCGGGTCGCTCTCACCATCGACGGCGAGCCGATCACCCACGCGGAGCTGGACACCGATGCCGCGCGAGTAGCGGGCTGGCTGGCCCGGCGGCTCCAGCCCGGCGACCGGGTGCTGCTGGCCGTCGGGCCAGGCTCTGGGTTCCTGCGGTGCTATCTCGGATCACTCCGGGCGGGTGCCGTGGTGGTGCTGGCCAACCCGGGCTGCACCGCGCCCGAGCTCGCGCACCTGGTCTCCGATTCCGGCGCCGGGATTGCCTTCGCCGACCATGGTCCTGCGCGGCTGCTGGCGGGGCTGCCTGAGCCGCCGCTGACCGTGGATGCCAGCGAGCTCCCCCCCGGGCCGCCGGGCAGGGCTGGCCGGCATGTCCGGGCCCGGCCGGATGACACCGCCCTGCTCGCCTACACCTCTGGCACCACCGGGCGGCCGAAGGGCGTGCCGCTGACCCACCGCCAGCTGGTCACCTCGATCCGCGCGGCGATGGCGGCCTGGCGGTGGAGCGCGGACGACGTGCTTGTGCACGCTCTCCCGCTGTACCACCAGCATGGCCTGGGGGGCGTGCACGCCACTCTCATCGCCGGGGGCACCGGCCATGTCCGCTCGAAGTTCACTCCCGCCGGCATCATCGAGACGGTGCAGGCGACCCACGCGAGCGTGCTGCTGGGTGTGCCAACCATGTACCGGGCGCTGCTGAACGCTGCCGGGGAGACAGACGGCGCGCCGGCCGCCGCCGCCAGGCGAGGAGGCACCCGGCCGGCGGCGAGCGGGGCTGCAAGCATCCCGCTGCCTGACCCCGGCGGCCCGCACGGCAAGCCGATGCTGACCGGCCTGCGGCTGGCTGTCTGCGGCTCGGCACCGCTCAGCCCTGCCCTCGCACGACGGCTGCCAGCCGTGACAGGGCGCCTGCCGGTTGTCCGCTATGGCACCACGGAGACCGGGCTCAACATCTCGAACACCTGCGACGAGCCGCACAGCGGCACCATCGGGGTACCGCTTCCGGGGGTAATGGCGCGCATCTGGTCGGAGGGCGGGGAGCTGGCCGCCGGGCAGGATGGGGAAATCCAGCTCCGGGGCCCCCAGGTCTTTGGCGGCTACTGGCACGACCCGGCGGCGACCGCGGCCGCCTTCACCCAGGACGGCTGGTTCCGTACCGGCGACATCGGCCGGGTGGAGCCGGCCGGCGGGCAGCTCGCCATCCGGGGCCGCATCAAGGAAATGATCATCACTGGTGGGCTGAACGTCTATCCGCATGAGGTGGAGACCGTGCTGGAGAGCCACCCATCGGTCGCCGAGGCAGCCGTCGCCGGTGTTCCGCATGAGCACTGGGGAGAGCAGGTGACCGCATGGGTGGTCATGCGCCCCGGCTGCCAGCTCGACGAACCCGGGCTGATCGCGCATGCCCGCGCGGCACTGGCGGCTTACAAGTGCCCCAAGCAGGTCTTCGAGCTGGCGGCCCTGCCGCGCAATCACGCTGGCAAGGTCGTCCGCGGTGCCCTGAGCCGCGGCTGAAGCCCAGATAGCGGGACCAGCCATGGCCAGACGGCCAACGGGACCTTCCGGAGTCCTGATATTTGGTATACCATCCCAGGGACGAAAGGGGTTGCGGTGGATCTGCAGCTGGCCGGGAAGGTGGCCGTTGTCACCGGTGCGAGCAAGGGAATCGGCCGCTCGGTGGCCGAGCATCTCGCGCGCGAGCAGGCCGATGTTGTCATCACCGCGCGAACGGCAGAGCCACTGGCGGCCACCGCCAAGCAGATCGCTGCCGAAACGGGCCGCACGGTCGTGCCGATGGCCGGCGACATGAGCGTGACACAGGATGTCCAGCGGTGCGTGGACGCCACCCTGGGCCAGTTCGGCAAGATCGACATCCTGGTCACCTGCGCTGGCAGTTCGCCCGGCGGCCTGCTGGAGGACCTGACCGAAGAGCAGTGGATGTCGAGCCTCAACCTCAAGTTCATGGGCTACGTGCGCTCGGTGCGCGCGGTCATCCCGCACATGCGCGAACGCGGGGAAGGCGCCATCGTTCTCGTCGTCGGCAACGATGGCCTCAAGCCCAGTTACTGGGAGATGACCGCGGGGGTGGCGAACGCCGCTGACATCAACTTCGCGTCCTCGGTCGCCGAGCAGTACGGGCGTCATGGTGTGCGCATCAACACCGTCAACCCGGGGCCGGTGAACACCGACCGCTGGGACACGCTGGAGAAGGCGTTCGCCCGCGACAAGGGAGTGCCCCAGGAGCGCGCCCACGAACTGGCCGAGCGCTCCATCCCATTCGGCCGCATCTGCGAGCCGGGCGAGGTCGCGGCCCTGGTGGCCTTTCTCGCCTCGCCCCGGGCCAGCTTCATCAACGGTGCCCACATCCCTGTCGACGGGGGCCAGCGTAAGGCGATCATGGACCAGTGAGGGTACGAAGATGGCACTCACCGGTTTCCGGGCGGGCGTCACGACCACGTCGCCCGCCCGGATGGATAGCCAGGACAGGCTGTAGAGAGGGTCCACCATGACTGATGCTCAAGGTGCGGGAACTGGCGTCTCGGGCGGCGCAGCGCAGTCGCACCCGCTGCAGATCGAGATGAACGGCATCAATGTCATCACCGACTCCGAGCGCAAGGGCCATCCGCGCGACCTGTTCTGGCCATGGTTCGCGGCCAACGTCTCGGTCCTCGGCCTGAGCTACGGGTCTTTCGTTCTCGGCTTCGGGATCTCGTTCTGGCAGGCGCTGTGGGTCGGTGTGGCCGGGATCATCGTCTCGTTCCTGCTGTGCGGCTTCGTCGCGATAGCCGGCAAGCGGGGGTCGGCACCAACGATGGTGCTGAGCAGGGCGGCGTTCGGGGTCCGCGGCAACAAGCTTCCCACGGCAGTCTCATGGCTCCTCACGGTCGGCTGGGAGACCGTGCTGATGATCCTGGCGACGCTGGCGATCGCAACGGTCTTCCAGCACCTCGGCTGGGGCGGCGGCACCGCCACGAAGATCATCGCGATGATCGTGGTGGTGGCGCTGACCATCTTTGGCGGCGTGATGGGCTTCGACCTGATCATGCGAATGCAGACGGTCATAACGATCGTCACCGGGGTGCTGACGGTGGTGTTCATCATCCTGGTCGCGGGCAAGATCCACTGGTCCACCGTGTCGGCGCTGCCCGGGGGCTCGGCGGAGAAGCTGATCGGCGGGCTGGTGTTCATGATGACCGGCTTCGGGCTCGGATGGGTCAACGTGGCCGCCGACTACTCGCGCTATCTGCCGCGGAGGTCCTCGGGCACCGGGGTGGCTGGCTGGACGACCTTCGGTTCCTCGGTGGCCCCGATCTTCCTGCTCGTGTTCGGGCTGCTGCTGGCCGGGTCCTCGAAGGGGCTGAGCGGCTCGATCGCCAACGACCCGATCGGGGCGCTCACCGTTCTGCTGCCGACCTGGTTCCTGGTCCCGTTCGCCATCGTGGCCGTGCTCGGCCTGATCGGCGGTGCGGTGCTGGACATCTACTCCTCGGGCCTGGCCCTGCTCTCGCTCGGCCTGCGGGTCCCGCGTTATGTCGCGGCCCTGATCGATGGCACGGTGATGACTCTCGGCACGATCTATGTGGTTTTCATAGCGGGCAACTTCTTCGGCCAGTTCGAGGGCTTCCTGATCACCCTTGGTGTCCCGATCGCCGCCTGGTGCGGTGTCATGCTCGCCGACATCGCCCTGCGGCGGCGTGACTACTCCGAGGCTGAGCTGTACAGCCCGGGCGGCCGCTACGGTGACGTCCGGTGGTTCCCGGCCGGGGTGGTGATCATCGGCACCGTGGCCGGCTGGGGGCTGGTCACCAACTCGTTCGCGAGCTGGCTCAGCTGGCAGGGTTACCTGCTCGGCCCGTTCGGCCTCGGCGGGAAGAGCGGCGCCTGGGCGTTCGCCAATCTGGGAGTGCTCGTGGCCCTGGTGATCGGGTTCGCCGCGAACTGGGCGTTCAGCCGGCCGTCCGTCCGTGCCCAGGAGCTGGCGCCACCGCTGGAGCCAGCCGCCGCCCAGGCATGACCAGCCAGCCAGACCCGCCCGGGGAGCCGCCCGCGACGCTCGCGGTCATCGACATGCAGCGGGTGTTCGGTGACCAGGACAGCCCCTGGCTGACGCCCAGGTTCGCCGAGATCGTGGGCCCGATCCAGCGGCTTGCCCGCGCCTACCGGCCGCGGGTCGTCTTCACCAGGTTCGTGGCTCCCGGCGTCCCCACCGGCGCCTGGCGCAGCTACTACCAGCAATGGCCGTTCGCGCTGCAGCCTCCGGACGCGCGGATCTACCAGCTCGTGGACGAGTTCGCCGGCCAGCCGGGCCCGACGCTGGACGCCACCACCTTCGGCAAATGGAACGGGCGGCTGCCCGCGATGGTGGCTGGCGGGCGGCTGATGCTGGCAGGCGTCTCCACCGACTGCTGCGTCCTGTCCACCGCGCTGGCGGCCGCCGACGACGGGGTCAGCGTGCAGGTGGTGGCGGACGCCTGTGCGGGCCTGACCGACGAGAGCCATGCCAAGGCGCTGGACATCCTGCGCCTCTACGGTCCGCTGGTGGAGGTGGTCAGCCTCGCCGAAGCGATCGGCCAGGCCCCCGGCTCCCCGCCGGCGCGGTAATGCCTGAATCCGGCGGGCAGCGGCGCCTGCGCTCGCGTGCGCTCGGGGCGCTGTACGGGCTGGCGATCGGCGATGCGCTCGGGATGCCGACGGAATCGCGCTCCCGGCCGGACATCGTGGCCCGCTACGGCGACCTGCTGGGCATCTTCGAGCCGGGGCCGCCAGACCATCCGCTGGCCGCCGGGCTGCCTGCGGGCACCGTCACCGACGACACCGAGCAGGCCGTGCTGCTGGCGTTCCTGATCGTCGAGTGCCACGGCGAGATTGATCCGGCCGAACTGGTGAACCGCCTGCTGGCCTGGGAAGACTCGATGCGCGCCCGTGGTTCGCTGAGCCTGCTGGGCCCGTCCACCAAACGGGCTCTCAGCGCGATCTCGGCCGGGGCCAGCATCGAGGACGCGGGCAGGTCCGGCACCACCAACGGCGCCGCGATGCGGATCACCCCGGTGGGTGTCGCGACCCCGTCCAGCGACCCTGGCCTGCTGGTGGACCGCGTCGTGGCGGCGAGCCGGGTGACGCACAACACCGGGATCGCGCTGGCTGGCGCGGCTGCCGTGGCAGCGGCCGTCAGCGCCGGGATGGACGGGGCCACGGTGCCGGATGCGGTGCGGTTCGCGGCGGCCGCAGCGGCCAGCGCCGCCCAGCGCGGGCACTGGGCAGCGGGCGCGGACGTGGCATCCCGGATCACCTGGGCGGCCGGGCTGGCCGCGGGGCTCGGCCTGGCCGAGGCCATGGACGTGGTGTACCGGCTGGTGGGAACGAGCCTGGCAACTCAGGAGTCGGTGCCCGCGGCGTTCGCGGTGGCTGCCGCGAGCCCGGACGACCCCTGGCTGGCCTGCCGCATCGCGGCCTCCCTCGGGGGCGACTGCGACACCATCGCCGCCATGACCGGTGCCATCTGCGGTGCCTGCCACGGGGTAGAGGCATTTCCCGCCAGCGTGCGGTCCACGGTGGCCCGGGTGAACAATCTCGGGCTGGAGGCGCTGGCCGGCGGCCTGCTGGCGGTCCGGGCCGGGGCGGGCCCCTCGGTGAGCCCCCGGGCGGGCGACGATGTGGCTGGGTGATCAGGCGCCACCCGCTGGCATGCCTGGCCGGCTCGATCGCCTCCTGCATCTCGGCAACGTGGTCGTGGACGTCGTCCTGTCCGTGCCCGCGCTCCCCGAACGGGGCGGCGACATGGTGGCGAGCCGGGCAGAGGCCATGGCCGGCGGGGGCTTCAACGTCATGGCCGCCGCTGCGCGCCAGGGCCTGCGAGCCGCGTACGCGGGTGCCCACGGCACCGGCCCGTTCGGCACCCTGGCCCGGGCGGCCCTGGCACAGGAGGGCATCGACGTGATCCAGCCGGTCAAGACCGGCCTGGACACCGGCTTCGTGGTCACGGTCGTGGACGCCGGCGGTGAGCGGACCTTCATCACCAGCCGCGGCGCCGAGGCCACGCTGACGGCCGCGGACCTCGACCCGGTTCACCCAGCCCCGCGCGATGCCGTCTACCTGTCCGGCTACAGCCTGCTCCACGGCAGCAACCGGGCCGCGCTGCTCGGCTGGCTCGCCCGGCTGGGCGACGGCCACACGATGTTCTTCGATCCCGGCCCGCTGGTGGGGTCCATCCCGGCGGGCCAGCTCGCGGCTGTGCTCGACCGGGCGGACTGGCTGGCCTGCAACGCACGGGAGGCTGCCATCCTGGCGGGCAGCAGCGACCCGTGGGCCGCGGTGACCGCGCTCACCGGCCGGACCAGACGGTCCCGGGTACTTGTCCGCACCGGGCCAGACGGCTGCCTGATCGGCCGCCCGGACGCCCAGGTCGTGCACGTGCCCGGGTTCAGTGTGCGCGTTGTCGACACCAA
>DATKRG010000147.1:0-25358 GCA_035532275.1 Streptosporangiaceae bacterium
CGCCGCCAGCCTGTTCGGCCTCGCCGCCGGCTCATAGACGGCTCAGAAGTTCCGCACAGTGCCCGGAGATACCCGCCTGGTTATCTGATGTCGAGGCCGGCGGAGGAGCCGCCGGCGGGCAAGGACCGGCAACGGAGACGCCGGCCTAGAAGGAGAGGCACCGACATGACCGCAGTGGTTCTGGCCAGCATCCTGCTGACGATCCCGTTCCTGGTGGCGTTCACCGCCATCCCGCTGTGGATGACGTTCAAGCGCCCCGAGACCGGCGCTGACCACACCGCCGCGCACCGCTACCTGCGCGCCCGGGCCGGGCAGGCCCAGACCGCGATGACCCGCGCCGCGCACGCGAAGGCCGCGTGACACCGCCAGCGACGGGGGCAGCACGACCGACTGCCGGGGCAGGACGACTGCCCCGGCAGTCGCGTTTGGGCCTGTTCAGGCCCGCTGGAGCCCGGACTTGCCGCGCAGCCCGGTGAGGAAGGCAAGCCCGTACAGCACAGCGATCACGATCAGGATGAACCGGTAACCGGTGATCAGGGCGAGGTACTCGAGCGTGCCGCCGACCATGGCACCGAGCAGGTTGGCCGCGAACGCGGTGCCCGCGGTCTCCACGTCGGAGAACCGCTGCGCGAAGACCAGGTTGGCCAGGAACACCGGCGCGAAGGCAAGCGCGCTGCCCGCCAGGAAGCGCACCACCATCGGCAGGCCCAGCAGCGACTCCTGCGGCACCAGCCAGGCCAGCGCCAGCGCGGCGAGAAGCGCCGCGTAGAGCACGGGCGGCCGGGGCAGCCGCACCCGGCTCGCGGTCTCGACCGCCAGGTACACCGCCACCAGCACACCCGCGAAGACCAGCGCGTTGACGAACCAGGTGGTGCCGAACAGCAGTGCGAACTGCACCACGTTCTTGGTCTCCAGCAGCAGGAACGCCGCGCCCATGAACGCCAGGTCGAGGTATCCGCGCATCCGGCTCAGCGAGCCACCGCCGACCCGGACCAGCAGCAGTGACCCGAGCAGGATCAGGCCCAGCATCAGCAGATAGGAAGCTGGGATGCCGGAGCTCGGCAGGTACGGGAAGGGATGGTCGTCGGTGGCCGGGGCGACCTTGGCGCCGTGCCAGTAGCTCGCGCAGTTGGGCACCGGCCCGCCCGGGTGGATCGTGAGCACCGAGAGGCGCCGGCCGCCGAGCGGCGGTCCCACCTCCGCACACGGAGTCTGGTGGAACACGTCCTCGATCGTGGTGGCGTACCGGTTGAACAGGAACGGCGCGTAGTAGTTGTACATCGCGAAGGTGCCGCCGGGGGCCAGCCGTGCCTTTGCCGCCGCCAGCGACTGGGCGGTGAGCAGGTAGCTCTCCAGCCGCAGGGCGGACTGGCCGGCGAGCGCGACCAGCGAGTCGGGCAGTGCGAACACGATGAGGTTGTACTTCTTCGTGGTGTTCTGCAGGTACTCGCGGCCGTCGGCGATGTGGGTGGTCAGCCGCGGGTTCTGGTAGGGGTGATTCGGGTGCTGCTGGCCGATCTTCGGCAGCAGCGGGTCGATCTCCACCGCGTCCACGTGCTTGGCGCCCTCGGACAGGGCCACCGCCGCGTCATTCCCGGTGCCCGCGCCGATGACCAGCACGTTGTTCAGGCTGGCGGAGGTGACGTGCCGGTACGGGTAGAAGTAGAAGGGCTTTTGCACCCGCAGCAGCGCCAGCGGCCGGGCCGCCTGGTACGGGATGTTGTTCGCGGACACCTTCAGCACGGTGGGCGGGCTGCCGCCGAGCTTCTGCACGGACAGCTTGTTATAGGGCGACCACTGCTGGTGGGTCACCACCGACTCCCCGACCAGCAGCGCCATCACCGCTGCCACGGCCGCCACCTGCCACCACCGGACCCGCGGCGCGAGCAGAGCCACCAGCCCGCAGCCAGCCACGATGCCCCAGCCCGCGGGCGGCAGGTCGAGGAAGGACAAGGCCGAGAAGACCACGATCCCGCCGATGCTGCCCAGGATGTCGAGCCGGTAGGCGGGCAGCGGCCGGAACGTGACGAAGAGCCTGGCCACCGCCTGGCCGAATCCGGCCATCACCAGCGCGGAGAGCAGGAAGACCACGCTGAGGCTGACCGGCTGCGGCAGGGCAGGGCTGCCGCGCAGGCCCTGCAGCGGGTCCGGCCCGCTCAGCGACTGCAGGATCACCGGGAAGGCGAGCACGAAACCGACCAGCGCCAGCAGCGCGACCGGTGTCCACCGCAGGAAGTCCCGGCCGGACCTGGCGTTCAGGAACCCGATGCCGATTCCGAGGAAGCTGGCCAGCAGCATGAAATTGGTGGCCCTGGTCACGTACACGTTGTTCGCGGTGACCCAGCGGATCAGGGCGAGTTCGACGAAAAGCATCAGGAAGCTGGCGAAGACCAGCCGGGCCTGGTCCCGGGACCGTCTCTGCGGTGCTTCGCCTTCCGGTCTCGCACTGTCGGGTGCCGGGCTTTCCGGCGCCGCGGCTAGCTGCGGCGCAGCGGGCTGCTCGCTGGTCACGACCCCGGCTTCGGCGAGTTCGGCGCTGGCCGTTTCTGAGAGTTTCCCGGTATCCACCGTGACACCGTAACCAATTCGTGCCCGTCATATCTCGCGAAACACAGGTGAGCACAGGTGAAGTGGCTGCTCAGGGAGCCCGGGCCAGGGTGCAGGTACGCCGGGCGCGGGCAGGTGGTGCGCCGGGCGCGGTCCGGGCAGTAGCCGGACTGCGCCCGGGAACCGCTGTCTGCGGGCGCACCCGCGCTCCAGGACAGGCGCGCCCTGCCCGTAACCCCAGAGCGGTACCGACCCGCACCCGGCGCACACCCCTGACACGGATCGCGTCCCGCATGCGTTCACCGCAGGTTCCCCGGGAGCGGGCCGCCCGTTCCAGCCCGCGTGTGGCCTCACCGGCGGCCGCCGCGGGGGGCGCGGTGCCGTCCTGCCCGGGTAGGCCGGTCACCTGCGCGAACAGCCGGCGGATACGGGGCGGATGGCGGTGGGCGGCGGCCGGTGGTGTCCTTGCCAGTGACAGACAGGTAGCCGACGAGTAGCACGATGAGCACCGTCAGGCCCACGCTCACCGGCCCCCAGCCCATCTGCAGGCCGCCCCGGCTGGCCGGAACCGACAGCCAGTCCGCGAAGGACGCGCCGAGCGGCCGGGTCAGCACGTAGGCGGACCAGAACGCCATGATCGCGTTCAGCCCCAGCCACCGGTACGCGATGGCCGGGACCGCGATGACCACGGCGAACATGATCCCGGAGCGGAGGAAACCCAGCCCCAGGGTGGCCGCGGTCATGTCCCCGGCGGCGGTGCCGAGGGCGAAGGTGGCCATCACCGTCGCCCAGTAGAACGCTTCCCGGCGCCGGGTGCTGATGCTGTGGATGGACAGCGTCCGCTCGGCCGCGTACCAGGTGGCGAAGGTGATGGCCAGTGCGATTGCGAACAAGGTGGTGGACACGGCGTAGGGGACGCCAAGCCCGACGTGGAGCACATCGGCGGCCATCGTGCCGAAGATGGCGACCATGACCACGGCCAGCCAGTAGATCCAGGTCACATACTGGCGGCGGGAGAACTGCAGGGCCAGCGCGGCCACCAGGCCGACGGCGCCCAGGCCCACCGCGATCACCGGATCCATCCGGTGCACCAGGAAGTCCGACGTGGACTCGCCCATGCCGGTGGTCAGCACCTTGGCGACCCAGAAGGCGGCGGTCACCTCCGGCACCTTGATGGGTGCCTGCCGCCGGCCGGTCGCGGGCACGGTATGCCGGAGTTCGCCGGTGGTCATGGCGGGAAGTATGGCAAGCCGACTGCATGGCTCCCGCCATCTCACGGCAAAGCGCAGGCCAATCCGCCGGCGGCCTGCGGGGCTGGCGGGGGAAGGGGGCTCCGGTCAGACCCGGGCCAGCTTGGACGGCCACCAGTTGTAGCGACGGCAGAGCACCACGATCGCCGGGACCATCAGCGTCCGCACGAGGAAGGTGTCGAGCAGCACGCCGATCGCGATCGCGGTCGCCAGCTGCTTGATCTGGCTGGTGGCGCCGGTGATCCCGGCTGCGCCGAAGGTGGCGGCGAGGATGAGCCCGGCGGAGGTGACGGTGGTGCCGGTATGGTGCGCGGCGGTCGCGACGGCCTGGCGCAGCGGCGCCTTGTGCGCCTCCTCGCGGATCCGGGTCATGACCAGGATGTTGTAATCCTCGCCGAGCGCCATCAAGAACACGAACAGCAGGAATGGCAGCACGAAGTTCAGCCCGGAATCACCGACCGCGACCTGGAAGATGAGCACCGCGATGCCCAGCGCGGCGAAGTAGCTCAGCAGCACGGTCAGGACCAGGTACAGCGGGGCCACCAGGCTCCGCAGCAGCAGCGCGAGCAGCAGGGCGATCACAACGATCACCACCGGCACGATCTCCTCCAGATCGCTCTGGGACACGGTGCTGACGTCGTAGGAGGCTGGCGCGAGGCCGCTGACACCGCTGTCAGTGGCGCCGGTCGCGTGCTGCACGCTGGTGGTGGCCGTGCGCATGGCCGGGGTCGCGTTCAGGGCCGCGGTGCCGGACGGCGATCCGGCCGACAGCGAGGTGTAGAACTGCACGGTCTTGCCGTCCGGGCTGACGAACTGGGACGTGGCACGGTACGCGGCATACTGCTGCGCGGAGACCGGGGTTCCGGCGGGCTCGGTGGCCGGCAACTTGCCGGGCGGGCCGAGGGCGGCGTAGAGGCTGTTCAGCTGCGCGATGGTGACCTTGGTGCCGTTGGCGTCGAACAGGCCGGTGACCGAGGCGAACACGGATTTCTTGCCGAGATCGTTCTCGGCGTTCTGGACCGGGGTGAGGTTCTTCCAGACCGACGAGGAGTAGACCAGCAGCACGCTGGTCGGGTTGGCGACCGCCGGCGGATAGTGGTTGTTGATCACGTTGGTGCCGTTGGCCGACTGGCTGCCAGCCGGCCCGGTGGTCTGGCCGCCGAAACCGCTGGAGACGAACCCGGCCGCGGCGGACCCCAGCGCCCCGAGGAACACGACGCCGAGCACCAGCGTGGCCACGGGGTGCGCGATCACAATGTCGGCGAGCCTTGCCCACGGTCCCTCGCGCTTGGCTGGCCGCACCGGGCGTGGCCAGAAGACGGCCCGCCCCAGCACCGCGAGCAGCGCCGGGATCAGCGTGAGCGCGGCGATCAGCATGATCCCGACGCCCAGGGCGAGGGCTGGGCCGAGCCCGGAGTACAGGCCGAACGACGCCAGCAGCAGGCACAGCAGCGCGCAGATGACGGTGCCCGCCGAGAACGTGATCGACTCGCCGACGTAGCGTCCCGCCCGCTCGATCGCCGCATGCGGTGCCGCGCCCCCGGTCATCTCCTCCCGGACCCGCATGATCAGGAACAGGCCGTAGTCGGTGCCCGCCCCGAGTATCAGCACGACCAGCATCGTCTGGGTCACGGTGGATACTTCCAGCCCGACATTGGACAGCCCGGCGATGAGGCGCCCGGACATCGTCAGCACACCGATCGCGGGCAGCAGGTTCACCAGCGGCGCCAGCACCGCGCGGAACACGATGATCAGCATGACCAGGATGACGAGGACCGTGAGTTCCTCGGTGAGCTTCTGGGCGTGTGCCTGCGAGCTCTGGTTGTCGACCGCGCTGGGCAGCTGCCCGGTCAGGTAGGCGCTCAGCCCGGACGGCAGCCCGAAGCTGCTCATCGTGGACCGGATGGCGGCGACCGTGGGCGACGCTTCCGTGCTGGAGGTCTGGACGTTGAAGACCACCTGGGCCTTGTCGGCCCTGCCGTCCTTGGACAGGCCCTGGGCCGACACCGACACGACGTGGTCTTCCTTGGCGATCTTGTTCTCGAGGTTGGTGATCGCCTGCTGGTCGCTGCTGGTCAGCTTGGACGTGCCGAGGACGACGAGGGTCCCGGTGGTGTCGTTGGCCGGCTGGAAGGGAGAGGCCAGGTTGAGCGCCTTCTCGCTAGGCGAGCTGGCGGGCAGGAAGGAGCTGTTATCGGTGTTGACCGCGCTGGACAGGGCGGGGAACAAGGTGATGCACAGGGCTCCCGCGATCAGCCAGAAGGCGATGATGGCATAGCGGAACCGGATCGCGAATCGCGCCAGCCCGGCCATGAAGTTCCCCATCGGACCGCCCCCGTGACCCAGCGCTCGGCTCGCACAGCTAACAATTAGTTCCCCATGGGTCACTAATTGTAATCAAGTGCGCGAAGCCGGCCCGGCTGCCGGGGCGCCCCAGGTCTGGGGCCGCCCGGCCTCAGTCCGAGATGGGATGCAGCGTAAAGGCGGCCATGCCCTTAAAGAGCTCCTCGTTCACGATGAAGGAGAACCCGAGCACGAACAGCGCGGCGAGCGGCAGCACGGCAACGTACACCAGCCGCTGCCGCCCGGCCTTCTGCTGCCTGGCGATCCAGCGCCTCACGGGCGGCAGCCGGAGCACGACCAGCGGGATGCTGCAGGCGAGCGCCTGGTACAGGCGCTGGTGGAAGACGGGGTCGCCGTCGTCACCGTGCTCGATCCCGAATCCCTCCAGCAGCGCCAGATGCACGATCAGCAGCCCCCAGATCACATACGTCATCCGCTGCAGGGGCTTCCAGTACTTACCGAGCGCCCGCTGCGCCGCGTTGTTGGCGGTGGCCAGGAGCGGGACGGCCAGCAGCACGGCCGTCAGCCCCACGAACAGGAAACTGTGCCCGGCGAGACGGCCGAAGACGCCGCCCGCGAAGCTGGTGGTGATCGATGCGGTTGTCGCGTCGGTGATGGCCGTGACCGCGAACATGATGCCGTACCACCGGCGCAGCGGGGAGATCCACCTCTGCCTGGTGACCGTGATCGCCGGTGTCACCAGCAGGGCCAGGAACAGGCAGATCTCGCTGCCGGTCCCCAGCACATCGGCTTCCGCCCCGTTCAGGGTGGTGCTGCTCGCGGTGAGGATGCCACGCGAGATGAAGAACAGGGGGACCAGGGCGGGCAGGCGCAGCAGGAGCAGCATGGCGGACCGCTTCCTGAGGGTCCCGGCCGGGAAGACGAAGTCCTGCTCCATCCAGGTATCCACAGCCGTCCTGGGCATGTGCGCCACCCTTCACTGGGGAGTTACGGCTTAGGCGCATGCAGGTGGTGATGTGCGCCTGGCGCGTCCGGCTGGCCGGGGCCCTGGTTTTCCTGGAGGCCGTTGCCCGGCGTCGAGCCGGTCCCGGCCGACCGGAACACGAAAAAGCTGAATCCGTGCAGGGCTATCTCCGTGGTCCCGGCGACGACGGCGAACAGGAACAGGGCCGCGAAAGCGGCCGTCGTCACGCGCATGGCCCGGAACTGCCGGGGCCTGGTGCCCGGCCTGGCGGTCGGCGGCGCCGTGGGCTTGGTGGCCGGCCGGGACGCAGGCTTAGTGGCCGGCCGGGCAGCAGGCTTGCTGGCGGGCTTGGCAGCGGGTGCCGCGGAGGGCTTGGCAGCGGGTGCCGCAGAGGGCTTGGCCTCGGGCCTGGTGGCCGGCTCCAGCGGGATGGTGAGGTTCTGCGTGACGTAGGTGGCCACCCGGGTCAGCTCGGCCGACATCGTCGTGACGGCCTCCCGCAGCTCGGCTGCCTCATGCTCGGCGGCCTCCCGGATCGCGGCCGCCTGCGTCGATGCCTGCTCCCGGATCTGCGCGGCCTGCTGGTCGGCGTCTGACAGCAGCCGCGTCACCAGCCGCACCGAGTCGGCGTGCTCGGGTTCGGCCTGCCTGAGGATCCCGTGCCTGGGCTCAACGTGCCGGGGCTCAGCGTGCCTGAGATCCCCGTGCCTGGGCTCAGCGTGCCTGAGATCCCCGTGCCGCAGATCCCCGTGCCGGGGGTTCGGTTGCCCGAAGTGGCCGCCCGGCTCCGGAAGTGGGCTGAGGGGTGCTTCACTGGCAGCGACCGGGCCCGGCATGCCATAGAAGGCGCTCTGGTGAGGTGACGGGGCTGGCGGGGGTGGCGGCTGCCAGTACTGCGCCTGCGGCGGTTCCCGCCGCCGGGGCAGGGGCGGCGGCGGGTCCGAGACGGGTGGCCCGCCAGCCCCGGTGCCGCCGGCCCCGGTGTCGCCGCCCTGCGGCCAGCTCGGAGGGTCGGCGGCTGGCTGCGGCCAGTTCGCAGGGCCGGCGGCTGGCAGAGGCCAGCTCGGGTGGTCGGCGGCTGGCTGCGGCTGGCTCGGGTGGTCAGCGGAAAGGTGCGGCCAGCTCGGGTGGTCGGCAGCGGCCGCCGGCCAGGGCGGGCCAGGCGCCGCCTTTGCACCGGCCGGGACGGCAGGCCCGGTCTTGCTGCCCGGGGGCCGCGGCGGCTTGACGCGGGTGGACTTGCGCCGCAGCGTGGTCCCGCCGCCGCTCCGGCGCCGCTGGCTCAGCGCGAGTGTCAGCCCGACGGCGGCGAAGACGACCAGCATCCCGGCGAACACGATCGCGATACCCGCGCCGATCCAGCCGAAGGCCGAATGGGGTGACGCTCCCGCGCTTGTCCCGGACGGCGGGTGTGAGGCGCGGGCGGAAGCGGACGGGCGCACCCGGGGGAGCGGGCCGAAGCGCACCCCGGGCCCTGACGCGTCCCTGGGCAGCCGGAGGATCCAGCCCTTATCGATCTTCCGTGGGTTTTCCAGCCGTCCGCCGCCCGGCTGAAGCCGGCCCTTGTTGAGCCGGAAGATCTCCAGGTACCGGCTGGGGTCGTGCAGAGTCGTGGCGGCGATCCGGTACAGGTCGGTGGCTCCGTGCCCCGGTGCCGGGACGATGTAGTACTTGACCCGCGGCGCACCGGCCATGGCTGACTGCGGCTGCGCATGGGTGTCGCTGGCGGCCAGGGCCGGGCCCGCTCCCAGGGCGGTGAGCATCGCAAGGGCGGCGAACGTGGCCCCGATCAGGTGTGCGGCCGTCCGCAGGAAGCCTGCGCGGCCGCGGAAGCCTGTGTTGTGGGTCCTCATCTCCATCGTCTCGTCCGGCAGGTCTCACCGGGACCGGGCGCCGGCCCCGGGCGGGCGAGCATCGAGATAGCTTCTCACCCGCCGGCAGACTAGGCCACATGAGTCACTCCCGCACAGGGACGAATATCCCCCGGGGGGGTGTGAATGACGGGGGTCCCGCCCGGGCTGCGTACCCGGGCTGCGCGGTCGGCTACCTGGCCAGGCGCTGGATCCGGGCGGCGGCGGCGGCGTGGCGGGCCAGCCTGTCATCGGCCCCGGGAACGGTGAGGGCGCCGTCGCGGACCAGCACCCGGCCGGCCACGACCGTGTGCCGCGCGGCCGTGGGGCCGCAGCGCAGCCAGGCCTCCACCGGATCGGTCAGCGCCCCCGCGAACGCGGCCCCCTCCTGCGGCCAGCACACCAGGTCCCCGGCTGCGCCCACGCTGAGCTCGCCGATCTCACCGGTGCGGCCGAGGCACCCCGCGCCGCCGCGGGTCGCCATGTCGAGCACATCCCTGGCGGTCATGCCCGCAGGCCCCCGGCGCTGCTTCCCGAGCAGCAGCGCGGTCCTGGCCTCCAGCCACAGCGAGGCGCTGTCGGCCGAGGAGGAGCCGTCGCAGCCGAGCCCGACCGGGCTGCCGGCCGCGCGCAGTTCGGCCACCGGCGCGAATCCCCCGCCCGCCAGCAGCATGTTGGAGCTGGGGCAGTGGGCGACCCCGACACCGGCCGCGCCCAGCCGGGCGGCCTCGGCCTGGCTGGGGTAGACGCAGTGGGCCACCCAGGACCGGCCGGTCAGCCAGCCCACCTCCTCGAACTGCTCGACCGGCCGGCGACCGAACCGCTCCAGGCAGTAGGAGTCCTCGTCCGGGTCCTCGGCCAGGTGCGTGTGCAGCCGCACGCCGAGGGTTTCCGCCAGTTCGGCGGTGCGGCGCATCAGCTCCGGGCTGACACTGAACGGAGAGCACGGGGCGAGCGCGACCCGTACCATCGCCCCCCACGCGGGGTCATGATGGGCTTTGACCAGGCGCTCGCTGTCGGCGAGCACCTCGTCGTCGTCCTGGACCACCGAGTCGGGCGGCAGCCCGCCGTCCTTGGCCGACAGCGTCATCGACCCGCGGGTGGGATGGAACCGCAGGCCGGTCTCGCGGGCGGCCGTGATCTCGGCCGACCACAGGTCGCCGGCTCCGCGCGGGGCCACATAGAGATGGTCGGTGCTGGTGGTGCAGCCGCCCAGGGCCAGCTCGGCCATGCCCACCCAGGCCGACAGGTAGGCCGCCTCTTCATCCAGGCCCGCCCAGAGCGGGTAGAGCCCGGTCAGCCACTGGAACAGGGTGCCCCCGGTGACGGGGGCGTAGGACCTGGTGAGGTTCTGGTACATGTGATGGTGGGTGTTGACCAGGCCCGGCGTGACCAGGCATCCGGCCGCGTCCAGCCGCTCCCGGGCGGCCGGCACCGGATCGGCCGCCGAGCCCACCGCGCTGACCAGCCCGCCGGTGACCGCCACCCAGCCACCGGGCAGCTCCCGGCGCTGCGCGTCGCAGGTGGTGACCAGCGTGGCGCCGGTCACAAGCAGGTCGGCGCCGGGCGCCCCGGTCACCACCGGTGCTCCGGGTCACCGGGTGCGGCGCCGGCCCGGAGCACCGACCCCTCGATCAGCCCGTAGGGGCGGTCGGCGGCGCAGAACACCTCGCCGGGGTTGTCCAGCCCGAACGGGCCGAGATCAACCAGGAAATGGTGCTTGTTGGGCAGCGCCAGCCGCACCTCGCAGATCTCGGGCCGGGCCGCCAGCACCGCCTGGCCCATCGCGTACAGAGTCTGCTGGAGCGACCGGCTGTAGGTGGCGGCGAACGCCTCCACCAGCGCCGCCCGCGCGCCGGTGAACGAGGCGTCCCAGTCGGCCTCCGTGCCCGCGATCCGCCAGTGCGCCTGGACGGCGGTCGCGAGGATGCGGTCGCTGGTTGGCTCCAGGGTGGTGTACGGGTCGGTGAGGAACCCCCGGAACTCCGAGCCTGACGACTTGAGCAGGACGAGGTCGCCGACACCCACCACCACCTGCGCGGCGCCGTCCGCGCGCACGTGGATGCTGGCGGTCCGGGTGCCGGCCTGGCGCTCGAAGGAATGCGGATGACCGGTGCCGGCGATCCCGATGCGCCGCCAGCCGTACCGCTCGATCCGCACCCGGGCCCGGCCCACCGCCGGGACGCCGGCGAAGTGCCGGGCGAGGCGCAGCCCGAACTCCTCGGCCGGCTGGGCGCCGAACCGGCGGGCGAAGGCGTAAACCGTGTTCTTCTGCGCGTCGGTGGTCAGCACCTTCGCGTTGTCGCCGGTCAGGTAGGTCTCGGGCAGGTCGCCCGCGAGCGTGACGCTCACGTTGAGGTCGGTGATCTGGTGGCCTTCGCCGCCGCGGTCCACATGGAGCAGCCGCACCTCGGCCTTGCCGTACTGGGCCGGCCCGAGGACCGTGTCGCCACCTGCGGACGCCTCGCCACCTGCGGACATGATCTAGCTCCCTCGGTAGGTGGAGTACCCGAACGGTGCCAGCAGCAGCGGCATGTGATAGTGCTCGCCGGGCTCGGCGGTGAAGACGACAGTGACCTCGGGGAAGAACGCCGTCCCATGCTGGGCCGCCAGGTAGTCCCCGACGGCGAACACGAGCCGGCACGAGGCCGGGGCAGCCAGGCCCACCGCGGGCAGGCTGGTGACCCGGCCGCCGGCGCCGGTCACCGCCTCGCCGGCCGATTGCCAGCCACCGTCGGCCCAGACGCCGAGGCTGACACCGATGCCCACCGCCGGCCGGCCGCGGGCGGTGTCGAGGACGTGTGCCGAGACGGTGGTCATCCGCTGGCCAGCTTGCGCAGCCTGATCGCGTTGATCTTGCCGATCTCCGCCGCCGCGACCTCGCGTTCGGTGCCGGGGTCGTTCGGCATCCGCCGGTGCAGTTCGGCCAGGATCTCGGTGGGCCCGCGGCCGTCGGCGCAGATCAGGAACACATGCCCGAACCGCTCCTCGTAGGCGGCGTTCGCGTCCGCGAGCGCCGCGAGGGTGGCGGCGTCGGCGCCGACCCCGGACTGCTCCTGGCGCGACCACCCGGACAGCCGCCGCTCGCCGATCCGGGGATGCCCGGCCATCGCCGCCTCCAGTTCGCCGGGCCCACGGGCGGCCCAGGCGGCATCCGCCGCCGCCAGCAGGTCCGGCAGCGTCGCATACGGGCGCCCGGATGCGACCCGCTGCGCCCACGGCGGGACGGCACAGCAGCTGCGCAGCACCTCGACGAGGTCCGCCGCTGGCAGGGCGTTGAGCCGTGCTAGGTCAGGCATGGTGCTGATCTCCCCTGTACGCCGGCTCAGCACACTGACGACCACCGTAGCGTGAGCGTCATGGCCGAGTACGAACTGGCGATCCGGGCCCGCCGGGCGGTCACCGGTGACGGCGTCCGCCCGGTCACCGTCGCCGTGCGGGACGGGCGGATCGCCGCGCTCGCCGGGTTCGGCGACACCCCCGACGCCGTGACCGTGGCGGAACTGCCGGCCCAGGAGGTGCTGCTGCCGGGCCTGGTGGACACCCATGTTCACGTCAACGAGCCCGGCCGCACGCACTGGGAGGGCTTCGCGTCCGCGACCAGGGCGGCCGCGGCCGGCGGGGTCACCGCCGTGATCGACATGCCGCTCAACAGCCTGCCGCCGACCACCACGGCCGGCGCGCTGGCGCGCAAGCGGGCCGCCGCGCGGGGGCGTATCTGGGTGGACGTGGGCTTCTGGGGCGGCGCGGTCCCCGGGAACCTGCGCTCTCTCGCCGGGCTGCACCAGGCCGGCGTGTTCGGCTTCAAGGCGTTCCTGGCCGACTCCGGTGTGCCCGAGTTCGGCTGCCTCGGCGGGACCAGCCTGGATGCCGCGCTCGCCGGGACCGCCAGGCTGGGCGCCCTGCTCATCGTGCACGCCGAGGACCCGGGCGTCCTCGCGGCGGCACCCGCACCGTCCGGCCGGGCGTACGCGGGCTTCCTCGCGTCACGGCCCGCCGCAGCGGAGGACACCGCGATCGCGGGCCTGCTCGGCGCGGCGGGGCGGCACGGCGCGCGGGTCCACATCGTGCACCTGGCATCGGCGAGCGCGCTGCCGCTGATCGCGGCGGCGCGAGCGGCCGGGGCCGTGGTGTCGGCCGAGACGTGCCCGCACTACCTGACGTTCAGCGCGGAGGAGGTGCCGGACGGCGCGACGCAGTTCAAGTGCTGCCCCCCGATCCGGGGCGCGGCGAACCGGGAAGGCCTGTGGGCGGGGCTGGCGGACGGCCTCATCGGCATGGTGGTGTCCGACCACTCACCCTGCCCGCCCGCACTCAAGCAGCCCGGTTCCGGCGACTTCGGCGCGGCGTGGGGCGGGATCTCCTCCCTCCAGCTCGGCCTGCCTGTGGTGTGGACGCAGGCCCGCGGGCGTGGCCACGACCTCGCCGACGTGGTGCGCTGGATGGCTGCCGGGCCCGCCGCCCTCGCTGGCGTGCCCGGCAAGGGAATGATCGCCCCCGGCTACGACGCCGACCTGGTCGCCTTCGACGACACGGCCCGGTTCACCGTGGATCCCGCCCGCCTGCGCCACCGGCACCCGGTGACCCCTTACGCTGGCCGGACGCTGACCGGCGTGGTGCGCCGCACCTGGCTGCGCGGCCAGCAGGCCGGCCAGGCGCCGGCGGGAAGGCTGCTGAGACGGCAATGACGCTGACCGGCCCCGGCTCGCACGTGAACCTGGCCGCACGCCAGCTCGGCGCCGGCGTGGTCGCGGCCAGCGACGAGCTCTTCGGCGAGAAGGAGGACCTGCTGCGGCCCGGGCCGCCCGGGCACAGGCCGCACACCTTCGGCCACAAGGGCCAGCTGGTGGATGGGTGGGAGACGCGGCGCCGCCGCGGGCCCGGCCAGGACTACGCGCTGATCCGGCTCGGCGCTCCCGGTGTCATCCGCGCCGTCGACGTGGACACCGCCCATTTCACCGGCAACTTCCCGGCCGAATGCTCGGTGGAAGCCTGCGCCGCCGAGGGCTACCCGTCACCCGATGAGCTGCTGGGCCCGGCGGCCGCGTGGGCGCAGATCGTGCCACGCAGCGCGCTGGCAGGCGACTGCCAGAACAGTTTCGCGGTGACCGACCCCCGGCGGTTCACCCACGTGCGCCTGTCCATCTACCCCGACGGGGGCGTCGCCAGGCTGCGGGTGGCCGGCGAGATCGTGCCGGATCCGCGGCTGCTGGACGGGCTGCCGCTCGATCTGGTGGCGCTGGAGAACGGCGGCACGGTGGTGGCCGCCAGCGACCGCTTCTACTCGCCGCCCGAGAACATGATCGCCCCCGGCCGGGCGGCGGTGATGGGCGACGGCTGGGAGACGCGCCGGCGCCGGGACACCGGTCATGACTGGGTGCTGTTCCGGCTGGCCGAGACCGGGTACATCCGGCAGGCGGTGGTGGACACCTCGTGTTTCCTCGGCAATGCCCCGGCCACCGCCGGGCTGCGCGGCTGCGATGCGGGCGGGACCGGCCTGGGCGGGACCAGCCTGGACGGGACCAGCCAGCACGGGACCAGCCAGCACGGGACCAGCCAGCACGGGGCGGACTGGTCCGACCTGCTGCCGCAGACCCCGCTGCAGCCCGACACCAGGCACCGGTTCGGGGCCCGCCAGGCGCCCGAGCGCCCGGTCACCCACGTGCGGCTGGAGATCCATCCCGACGGCGGGCTCGCGCGGCTGCGGCTGTTCGGGGTGCTCACACCCGGCGGCCGGGCCCGGCTTGGCCTGCGCTGGTTCGATCTGCTGCCTGCCGGGCAGGCGCACGCCGTGCTGGCCGCCGGCTGCGGCCTGCCCGGGCCGCTGGCCGAGGGCCTGGCCGGGCGGCGCCCCTACGAGCGGCCGGACCGCCTGCGGGCGCTGCTGTCCGGCGGGGAGCTAGCCGGCCTGGACGATGCCGCCGCCGGGCGGGTGCGCGGGCTGATCCTCGGCGGCTGAGCCCGCCAGCCGCAGCGCGATGAGGAATGCGGCCTGGTCCGGCAGCGAGCGCAGGCTGGCGCCGGTCAGCTCCTCGATCCGGCGAACCCGGTACCTGAGCGAGTTGACGTGCACGAACATGGCTTCCGCCGCCTTGGTCCACGACCCGGAGCAGCGCAGGAACACCGCCAGGGTGGCGACCAGTTCGGTGCCGTGCTCGTGGTCGTAGTCCTGCAGCGGCGCCAGCAGCCTGGCGTGATAGGCACGGCGCGCCTCGGCGGGCACCATGGCGAGCAGCAGCTCGACCGAGCCGAGCTCGGCGCCGTCCACGATCCGCACCCCGCCGCCGAGCAGCGCCGCGATCCGCCCCGCCTGGCAGGCTTCCGCCACGGCGCGGCCCAGGCCTGCGGCCCAGCCGGCCATCGGCCCGGGCGCCGGGCTGGGTGCCGCAGCCCTGCTCACGCCGGCCGCGAGGTCCAGCCCGGGCACGTGCCCCAGCCCGGCGGCCAGGCTGGTGATCTGGCTCCTGACCGCGCTGCCGTCAGCGGTGATGGCCACCACGTCGTCCCCGCATACACCGGCCACCGACCCGGGCAGCAGGTCCTCCAGCACGGCCCGCGCCTGCTGCCGCGGGCCGGCGGTCTCCACCGGGCCGGCCATGTCCGGCCGCGCGGCTGGCGGCCGCAGCGCGACGGCCACGTGCGGGTCGTCCGGGCAGAGGCCGCACGCGCGCGCCACGGCCGCGATCTCGGCCGCGGCGCCCTCCTGGCCGCCGGGCCCGGCGGGACCAGGCGGCCAGGCCATGATCAGCCCGAGCAGCCCGTCGGCCGCCCGGCGGCGGGCCTGCTGGCCATCCTCGTGCCGGGCGCGGCACCGGGCGGCCAGCCCGGCCAGCTCGGCGGCGGCGGCCTGCCGCCCGGCATCCCAGCCGGTGTGTTCGCCGTCGAAGACCGCGAACCAGGCGGCCAGGCGCTGGCCCGGCGAGCCCGGGACCCCCGCCTGCCCCGGCCGGGCCGCGTCGGCGACGAGCGAGAAGGGCCTGCCGCCGCAGCTCACGGTGGCGAGCAGGCGCGGCGCCGCCAGGCAGGCAGCGGCCAGCTCCTGCCGCAGCGCCACCGCCAGGGCCGGATGCGCGCCGGCCACGAGCCGCCCGGTCGCGGACAGCACCCAGCCCACGATCCCGAGCTCCGCGTCCGCCATCGCGAACAGGCGATCCAGCTCGTCCGCGGGCTCGCGGCCGGCCGCGCTCACCTCGGCGGCAAGCAGCCGGAACCGGGCCAGGGCGGGGTCAGGCCCCTCCTCCCGCAGGCGCGCCCGCAGCACCTGCTCGGTGATCGCCGCGAACGACACGTCGACCGGGACCTCCAGCAGCGGGAGCCGGTGACGGCGGCAGGCCTCGACCAGATCGGGCGGGACGGACCCGAGGACGGCGTCCCCGGCCGCCAGCGCGGCCACCCCGGCGGCCGCCAGCGCGGCGACGAAGACCGCGGAGTCTTCCGGCCCCCGCCGCCACATCAGGCCGGTCAGGATGATCTCGCCGCCGGTCAGGTACCGGCGCGGGTCGAGCAGGTCGGTGGTGAACACCCCGGTCACCGGCCGCTCCAGGGCATCGGCACCGGTCAGCACCCGCAGGCGCAGTTGCGGCGACTCCGCCAGGGCACGCAGCAGCACTGCTGCCTCCTCACGCTCCGGCTGCCCCGCCCGGCGCCCCGTCATGGGTCCGCCACGGCGGCGGCTGATGAGCGCTGGCGGGCCAGCCACGAGACTTCCGTTCAGCGTAAGCCGGGGTTTGGAGGAAACCACAAACGGCCTGCGGCTCACGGGCGCCGATTTGGCGTTTCTGTCCCTGGCCAGGGGTGCGGGCGGCGGCTGTACTTCCGTCATGGAGTTCTTCCGGCCCACGACCTGGCCGGATGCGCTCGCCGTCAAGGCTGCCCACCCCGGCGCGCTGGCCCTGGCCGGGGGCACCGACGTGATGGTCGCCATCAACTTCGGCCGGGTGCGGCCGCCCGCGCTACTCGACCTCACGGGGATCGCCGGCCTGGCCGAATGGTCGTCCGGCGGGGGCGCCATCCGGCTGGGCGCTGGCGTGCCGTACGCCCGGGTGATCGGCGAACTCGGCAGCCAGCTGCCGGGCCTCGCGCTCGCGTCCCGCACCGTCGGCTCGCCGCAGATCCGCAACCGGGGCACGGTCGGCGGCAACCTCGGCTCGGCGTCCCCAGCCGGCGACGCGCACCCGCCGCTGCTCGCGTGTGACGCCGTGGTCGAAGTGGAGTCGCTGCGGGGAACCCGGCGGATTCCCATCCGGCAGTTCTACACCGGGGTGAAACGCTCGGCGCTGGACCCCGACGAGCTGATCGCCGCGGTCCATGTCCCGGTGGCCCGCGGGCCGCAGCAGTTCGCCAAGGTGGGCGTGCGGAACGCGATGGTCATCGCGGTCGCCTCCTTCGCGGTCGCGCTGCACCCCGAGCAGGGCCGGGTGGGCACCGGCGTCGGTTCGGCCGCGCCCACCCCCCGGCCGGCGGCCGAAGCGGAGGACTTCATCGCCGCCGAACTGGCCGGGCGCGGGCTGTGGCATTCGCGCGCGGCACTCCCCGATTCCGCCTTGCGGCGGTTCGGCGACCTGGTGGCGCGGGCGGCGGAACCGATCGACGACGTGCGGGGCACCGCCGCCTACCGGCGGCACAGCCTCGCCGTGCTGGCCAGGCGCACCCTGGCCTGGGCCTGGCGGTCCTACCAGGAGGAGCATCGGCAATGCGCGTGACCTGCACGGTCAACGGCTCGCCCGCGACCGCCGACGACGTGTGGGAGGGCGAGTCGCTGCTGTACGTGCTCCGCGAGCGGCTCGGCCTGCCGGGCTCCAAGAACGCCTGCGAGCAGGGAGAGTGCGGGTCCTGCACGGTCTACCTCGATGACGTGATCGTCTGTGCCTGTCTGGTCGCCGCCGGCCAGGCCGCGGGGCGCAGCGTGCGCACGGTGGAAGGGATCGGCGCGGCAGGAAGCCTGGACCAGGTGCAGCAGGCTTTCCTGGACGCCGGCGCGGTGCAGTGCGGGTTCTGCACGCCGGGGCTGATCGTGGCCGCCGACGACCTGCTGCGGCGTGTCCCGCACCCGGCGGACCCGCAGATCCGCGAGGCGCTCGCCGGCAACCTGTGCCGCTGCACCGGGTACGAGACGATCCTCGACGCCGTGCGGCTGGCGGCGGCACGCCGGGCGGGGGCGGTGCCCGGTGAGCACTGACGCGCCCGGCCGCGCTTCCCCGGCCGTCCTGACCGCGCCGGTGGAGGCGGGCGTGGGCGCGAGCGCCGCGCGCCCGGACGGCACACTCAAGGTGACCGGGGAGTTCGCGTTCTCCTCCGACCTGTGGATGGCCGGCATGCTGTGGGGCGCGACTGTGCGCAGCCCGCATCCGCGGGCCTGTATCCGGGCGGTCGGCGTCGCCGCGGCACTGCGCCTGCCCGGGGTCGCCGCCGTGCTCACCCACGACGACGTGCCCGGCCGCAAGACCTTCGGCCTGGAGGCCGCCGACCAGCCGGTCCTGGCCGCCGATGAGGTCCGCTACCAGGGTGAGCCGGTCGTGATCGTCGCCGCCGATCACCCCGAAACCGCCCGCCGCGCGGCAGCCGCGGTCACGGTGGACTACGAGGTGCTCAGCCCGGTGACCGGCGCGGAAGACGCGCTGGCGCCCGGCGCGGCGCTGGTGCACCCGGCCGGCAACCTGGTCCGGCACGTGCGGATCCGGCGGGGAGACCCGGCCGCGCCGGCCAGCGTCGTGGTTCGCGGCAGCTACCAGGTCGGCATGCAGGACCAGGCGTTCCTCGGCCCGGAATCCGGGCTGGCGGTGCCCGCCGAGGACGGCGGCATCGAGCTGTACGTGGCCACCCAGTGGCTGCACGTCGACCAGGCCCAGGTCGCCGCCAGCCTGGGCCTGCCGCCGGAGAAGGTGCGGATCACCCTGGCGGGTGTGGGCGGCGCGTTCGGCGCCCGCGAGGACCTGTCCATGCAGATCCACGCCTGCCTGCTGGCGCTGCGCACCGGCCGCCCGGTGAAGATGGTCTACTCGCGCGAGGAGTCCTTCTTCGGGCACGTCCACCGCCACCCGGCGACCCTGCACTACGAGCACCGGGCGGCGGCTGACGGCACGCTGGTGTCCGTCACCGCGCGCATCTACCTCGACGGCGGCGCCTATACGTCCAGCTCGCCCGCGGTCGCGGCGAACGCTGCGACGCTCGGAGCCGGCCCTTATCAGGTGCCGAACGTCTGCGTAGACAGCTACGCCGTCTTCACCAACAACCCGCCGTGCGGGGCGATGCGCGGGTTCGGCGCCGTCCAGGCGTGCTTCGCCTACGAGTCCCAGATGGACGAGCTGGCGCGGCGCCTGGGCATGGATCCGGTCCAGATCCGCGTCGCCAACGCGATGACCCAGGGCTCGGTCATGCCCACCGGCCAGGTTGTGGACTCGGCGGCGCCGGTCGCCGAACTGCTCCGCCGCGTGTCCAGTGCCCCCCTGCCACCGGGGCCAGGGCGGGCCGCCACACCGGATCCGCGTGAGCTGCCCGGCGGGGTGTCCAACACCACCCACGGGGAAGGCGTGGTGCGTGGCGTCGGCTACGGCGTCGGCATCAAGAACGTCGGGTTCTCCGAGGGTTTCGACGACTACTCCACGGCCCGGGTCCGGCTGGCGGCGATCGCGGGCGAGCCGGCGGTCACGGTGCAGACGGCGGCCGCGGAGGTCGGCCAGGGGCTGGTCACCGTCCAGGCCCAGATCGCCAGGACCGAGCTGGGCGTGGAGAAGGTCGCCATCAGGCCCGCCGACACGACGGTGGGGAGCGCTGGCTCGTCATCGGCCTCCCGCCAGACCTACGTCACCGGCGGCGCCGTGCGGGCGGCCTGCGCCGCCGTGCGCGACGCGGTGCTGGCGCGGGCGGCCGCCCGCTACGGTGTGCCGCCCGGTGGCCTGTCGCTGTCCGGCGGCAAGGTCGTGTCGCAGGCCGCCGGCGTGCTCGTGGACCTGGCGGCACTGCTCGGCGACGAGGCGATCGAACAGACCGTCACCTGGCGGCACCGGCCCACGTCCGCACTGGACCCGCGGACCGGCCAGGGCAGCGCGCACGTCCAGTACGCGTTCGCGGCGCACCGCGCCGTGGTCGATGTGGACACCGAGCTCGGCCTGGTCAAGGTGGTGGAGATCACCACCGCCCAGGACGTCGGGAAGGCGATGAACCCGCTCGCGCTGGCGGGCCAGATCCACGGCGGCACGGCGCAGGGCCTCGGCCTGGCGCTGATGGAGGAGATCCAGGTGACCGGCGGGACGGTCCGCAACCCGTCTTTCACCGACTACCTGATCCCCACGATCGGTGACATGCCGCCGATGCGGCTGGACATCCTCGAGCTCGCCGACCCGCATGCCCCGTACGGGCTGCGCGGCGCCGGCGAGCCGCCGGCGATCTCGGCCACCCCGGCGATCGTGGCGGCGGTGCGCGCGGCGACCGGGAAGCCGCTGCGGCGGGTGCCGGTCCGGCCGGACGACATCGTGGGCCTGACTCCGGGCGGGACGGAAGGAGACCCTGGTGGCGCTGATGTTCCTCACCGGTGACGGGATGCGGGGCGGCCGGCTGCACGGGCACATCGCGGGCGCGGAGCTGATCGGTGAGCGGCGCACGCTGCCCCGGTACCGGCTCTACAGCATCCGGGACGAGTTCCCCGCGCTCTGCCCGGTCGGCGGCGGCGGGCAGCCGATCCTGGGGGAGCTGTACGACGTGCCGATGAGCCAGCTGCATGACCTGCTCGGCAGCGAGCCGCCCGAACTCGAGCTGTCGGTCGTGGTGCTCGCCCCGGGGGAGCCCGCGCCCGGCGGGCCGGCGGGCGGGCAGGCTGGGGCGGGCGATCTGTCGTTCGGCATGATCTTGCGGCGCGGTGAGCGCGAGCACAGTGTGCACGCCGACATCACCCGTTACGGAGGGTGGCGGGCCTACCGCGAATCGCGCTGAGAGCCGGGGGCCGGTGCCCCCTGCGCCAGTGCCTGTGCCTACCGGGCGAAGGCAGCCAGGCCGGTGGTGGCGCCTGCGTACACGACCCCGTTGACGACCGCCGGGGTGGATGCCTGGGTGATGCCGGTGGTGTAGGACCACAGCTTCGCGCCGGTGGTGGCCTTGAGGGCGTAGACGCCGTGGCTGTTCGACACGTACACGACGCCATGCGCCACCGCCGGGGAGGTCGCGATGGGCCCGGCTGTGGTGTGGCTCCACAGCCTGCTGCCGTCGGTGGCCTTGAGCGCGTAAACACTGCCGTCGAAGGACGTGAGGTAGACGGTGCCCTTCGCCGCCACCGGGGTGCCGGAGACCCAGCCGCTGGTCGCGAAGCTCCACAGCTTGGCACCGGAGGCGGCGTTCAGCGCGTAGACGCGGTGGTCGTTCGAGCCGACGTACACCACGCCGCCCGCCACCGCCGGCGCGGAGTTGGCACCGCCGGTGGCAAAGCTCCACAGCGGGCTGCCGTCTGCCGCGCTGACGGCGTACACGGTGCCATCGTTGCAGGCCACATACACCGCACCGGCGGCTACGGCAGGCGGGTAGGGGCTGGCGCACGATCCGCTGTGGCCCCACAGCTTGGTGCCGGTGGCGGCGTTCAGCGCGTACACGGTGCCAGCGGCCGACACCGTGTACACCACCGCGCCCATGACCACCGGGGCGTCTTCCATGAGGGCGTCCGTCAGGAACTGCCAGATCGTCTGCCCGCTGGAGTCGATGGCGTCGACCGCGCCACCAGACACGCTCACGTAGGTGACGCCACCGGCCACCGCGGGCGAGGAGAGCAGATCAGGTGAGATGGCGTTCGGGGACCAGTTCCACAGCCGTTTCCCGGTCGCGGCGTTGAACGCCGACAGGGTGCTCTGTGAGGTCACGTAGACCACGCCACTCGCGATCGCCGGCGATGCCTGCACCGCCGCGCTGGTCCCGAAGGTCCGCTGCTTGTGGAGGGTGCCGACGGTGCTGGGGGTCAGCACGTTCTCGACGCTGTTGTAGCCGTTCTGGCTGGGCCCGGACTGGAACGCGGTCCAGCTGGCCTGCACGGTGAACCAGGCGGAGGCGGACTGCCCGGCGGTGCTGGCCCTGGCGGTGATCTGGTGGACGCCGGGCAGCGCGGAGGCCGGGATGGTCACGGTGACCGGCCCGAACGCGCCGGTCGTGCTGGTGGTGACGGTCGCCAGGCTGGTGGTCCCGATGGCGACACTGAGCTTTTCGCCCGCCTTGAACTTGGTGCCCTGGACCTGCACCGCGCCCTTGGGTGCGCCCACGCGCGGGGTCAGCGAGATGCGCGGGGTGCTCGTCATGTGGTGACTGCTGGTGAAGCAGCTCGTGCCCTTGCTGCCGGAGTTGTGGCCGTCCGGGCAGATGGTGCCGGACCAGGTCACGCCGGTCAGGATGGCGTTGCTGCCAGTGAGCTCGGCGCCTGCCAGGTAGGCGCCGGTCAGGTTGGCCCGGCTCAGGTTGGCGTCGGTGAAGTCGGCGCTGGCGAGGTCCGCGCCGGTCAGGTTCGCGCTGGTCATCGTGGCCTTGGTGAAGGTGGCGTTGACCAGGTTGGCCCCGGCCAGGCTGGCGCCGCCAAGGTTGGCCTTGGGGCCGACCAGGTAGCCATCCACCAGGGACCAGTCAGCGGGCAGGAAGGCCGGCACACCGGCGATGCCGCCCGAGCTCACCCCGGTCAGGGTGACGCCGGTCAGGGTAGCGCCGGTCAGATCGGCACCATTCAGGCCCGCCTTGGCCAGGCTGGCGCTGGTCAGGTCGGTGTACCTGAGGAACGTCCCGTCGAGCTGCGCGCGGGCCAGGCTGGCGCTGGCCAGCTTCGCGCTGGTCAGGTCGGCGCCGGTGAGGTTGGCGCCCTGCAGGTCCCCGCCGGTGAGGTCGGTGTAGCTCAGCCCGGTCCCGGAGAGGTTGGCACCGGCGAGGTTGACCCCGGTCATGGTGGCCATGTACAGATCGGCGTTGCTCAGGTCGGCACCGGCCAGGCTGGCGTTGCTGAGATTGTCGTACGGCCCGACCAGATAGCCCTGGATCACCGTCCAGAACGAGGGGAGGTCCGCCGGTGTGCCGGTGATCCCGCCCGATATCACGTTGCCCAGGCTGGCCTGGGTGAGGTCTGCGGCGCCGAGGCTGACGCCGGTCAGGGTGGCGCTGGCCAGATCGGCGAAGTGAAGGTTCGCGCTGGTCAGGTCGGCGCTGGTCAGCGTGGCGCCGACCAGGCTGGCACCGGTGAGGTTCGCGCTGGACAGGTCAGCGCTGGCCAGGTCGCAACCGCTCCAGTCCACGCCCGGCGCCGGGGCGGGCGTTACCGCGTGGGTGACTGGATCGACAGCGGGGCAGGTCGCCGCCTGCGCCGGTCCCGCGACCGCTAATGCCCCGCTCGAAAGCGCCAGCGCGGCCGCCACGCCGATCGCACCAGCACGCCACGTTCCCAGCGCCATCGCGGCCTCCCCGGGCTAGAAATGCCTCATACCAGCTCAACTCGGGGTCAGGCTACTCACGGTGAATGCGGCCGGCGGACCGGTTCACCGAATCGGTATACAGTCCGGCGCTGCGAAAGCACGGCACGGACGCGTCATGGGCCGGCGTCCACCCGGCCCATAGGGGATGATTACTCTGGGTATGTGCCTGTGCTCAGCGGGTGAGCGATGGCGACAGGTGGTCGGGGCAACCGGAATCTGGGGGGATACGGCTATGACGCGCGATGAGCTGATGGAAGAGGCGTGCCGGCTCGCGACGGAGGCGGTCGAGAACGACTGGGGTGGCCCGTTCGGCGCGGTGATCGCCAAGGACGGCAAGATCGTCGCCCGGGGGCAGAACCGCGTGCTGCTGACCGGGGACATCACGGCGCATGCCGAGATCGAGACGATCCGCAAGGCGGTGGCCGCGCTGAACCCCGAGGCTCCCACCATCTCGTCCGAGCACCTGAACGAGTCCACGCTGGAGCTGATCCCGCGGCCGGCGGGCTCGCCTGATCGCGTCCCGGAGCGGGCGAAGATGCTCGCCGGGCACGAGATCTACATCAGCGGCGCGCCATGCCCCATGTGCATGAGCGCCATCTACTGGGCCCGCATCGACGCCGTGTACTTCGGCAACGATCTCGATGCGACCAGCAGGATCGGCTTCGACGATGCCTTCCAGTACGAGGACTTCACCAAGCCGTACGCGGAGCGCCGCATCAAGATCACCCAGTTCCGCCAGGACCTCGCGAACGTGCCGTATGAGGCGTGGGAGAAGAAGTCCGACAAGCACCCGTACTGACGACGTGGTGATCGACGCGGCGCAGGGCGGCCCGGCCACGGTGGTCGTCGCGCAGCCGATGAAGCGCGGGCACGACAAGGAGGTCCGGCGCTGGCAGGAGGACGTGAACCGTGCCGTAGCCGAGTTCACCGGATATCTCGGCAACGACGTCGCGACGTCGGGCGGCGGGACCGAGTGGACCGTGATCTACCGCTTCGACTCCAAGCCGCACCTGCTGGCGTGGCTGGCGAGCCCGGAGCGCGACGAAGTGATCAGCCGGGGCGCCGATCTGTTCGGCGGCCCCGCGTCGCAGCACGTCCTGATCCGCGACGAGGACGCGGACATGGTGACGGTTGTCGTGTCCCATCCGGTCGACCCGGCCGACGAGGAAGCGTTCCTCACCTGGCAGGGGCGGGTCACCGATACCGAGCGGCAGTTTCCCGGTTTCAAGGGTGCGGAGCTGTTCCGGCCGGTGCCCGGCGTGCAGGACGCGTGGACGGCGCTGTACCGCTTCGACACCGACGCGCACCTCAATGCCTGGCTCGAATCGGATGAGCGCAGGCACCTGCTCGACGAGGGCAGGCGTTTCAAGGAGTTCGAGCTGCACCGCATCTCATCCCCGTTCGGCAGCTGGTTCGCCCCGCCGGGCGAGGGTGAGGAGACCGGCGGTCCCGCGCAGTGGAAGACGGCGCTGTCGGTGCTCATCGGGCTCTACCCGACCGTCGTGCTGCTCACCCTGGCCATCAGCGAAGCCTGGAAGGGCGCCGAGCTGTGGGCCGGCCTGCTGGTCGGCAACATCGCGTCGGTCTCGCTCCTGACCTGGGTGGTGATGCCAGTCGTGACCCGCGCCCTGCGGTTCTGGCTCGTGGCCGGGGGCGGCAGGAGCAGTGTCCGCGTCGACGTCATCGGCGCGCTGGTGTCCGTCGCCTTCCTGACCCTGGCTGCGCTGGTGTTCTGGCTCTGCACGACGCAGATCTGGCACCTGCCCTAGCAGCACTGCTGGGCCGCCGGCGCGGCCGCGTTCGGCCTGGTGCGCGGCTGGGTGGTGGGACCGATACTGGTCGTGTGCGGCAGGTGCTGTGTCCGGTGCTGGTGGGGCGGGATGAGGAGGCCCGCCACCTGGCGGCTGCCCTCGCGGCGGCGCAGGCGGGGCGCGGCGGCACGGTGTTCGTCACGGGGGAAGCTGGGATCGGCAAGTCGCGGCTGGTCCGTGAGACCACGCGGATGGCTGGTGAGCGCGGG
>DATKRG010000148.1:0-1807 GCA_035532275.1 Streptosporangiaceae bacterium
CTGGGTGGAGCGGGACGACGGGTGGATGCATACTCGATCTGGCAGGCCGGGGACATAACGGGGAGCAATAGCCAGATGGGCCTTTTCAAGAAGAATCCGCAGGAGCCGCCCGCGGGCCGGCCGTCGATCGCAGACCACATGGCGCTCGCCAAGCAGATGCAGGCGCAGGCCATGCAACAGATGGCCGCGCTCCAGCAGGCCTCGCAGGCGTCACAGACGTCGGGCGCCGCGGTCGGCTCCATGACCTGGGTCCGCCAGGTGCTGGCCATCCTGGCACCGCCCCAGCCGGGATTCGTCAAGCGCTGCACGTGCGTGGTGTGCGGGGCGCCCAAGAAGCTGCCGACCGTCACGGCCTACGTGTACTGCGACTACTGCGCATCGCTCATCGACTACGACCTGCGCCGGGCGTGCGAAGGGGACACGACGCCCGGCCCCGAGTACGCCGCCACCGTGAACAGCACCCACGCCGCCTCGCAGGCGGCCCTCGCCGCTGGGAACCGCGATGCCTACCGCGACCTGCAGCGCAGGGTGTACGAGGTGTACGCGGCGAACGTGCCGATGGCCGTCTCGCACCGCGCCAAGAACGATCCGGCCTACCGGAGTGCCTATGTCGCCTACATGGCCGAAGCGGCGGTCGCCCGCGCCTTCGACCCGGCGTCGCAGGCGCTGGAAGCCGAGATGAAGCAGCGGGTCATGAGCCTGCGCTACAGCGGGAACATGATGTCGCCGACGGTGGCGCCGGAGTCGTTCTGGCCCATGGTCGAGACGCTCGAGAAGCAGATCGAGGTCGGGAAGACGCTGTACCGTTCCGCCGGGCTCGCGGAGCTCGACCCCGACCACGCCGAGCACCTGACCGGCAAGTTCGCCTGGTCGGGCTTCTGCCAGGGGTGGCTGGGCATGCTCCCCGCCGACGCCGCCACGCAGCTGCTGGACCGCACCGGCCTGAAGAACGAGTACGTGCCCGTGCAGGCGGAAGACGGGCAGCCGCGTCACTGCGGGGGCTGCGGCGGGGAGCTCAGCGCGCTGCCGGGCGCCAAGGCCGTGATCTGCGACGGCTGCGGCCGGACCATCGACCTGGGCGGCGCCGAGATCGGTTGCGCGGCCTGCGGGGCCACCATGACCCTGCCTGCCGGTGCGGACCGGGTCGCGTGCCCGTTCTGCCAGGCACAGGTCGAACGGGCCGGAATGCGCTGACCTGCCGCTGCCCCGAGCTTTACACCGTGCGCCACAGGCGCCTGGTCCCGCCCGTCTGGTGACCCAGATCCTGGCGATTTGTGCGACTTGCCGCAGGAAACAGCGTCGGCCTCAGGCGGGCGTCCCGTACTGTATGCGTGTCCGCCCGGCTGCTAATCCCGCCTAGCAGCGTCTCCGCCCGGGCATCTCCCGCGCAGTGAAGGATGGCAATGTCACTAGCACCGCCTCAGTTCGTGTCAGCAGTGTGGGAAAGGCTCCCTGAGCCGCTGCGGAGACGGCTCGGATCGTCGGGCGGCAGGCGGCTGCTCAGGTTCGCCCCGGCGGCGGTGCTGGCGCTGGCGGCTACCCAGATCACCTACTTCGTGTGCGCCAGCATCGTGCACACGACCGGCCGGATCTCCGGGTTCGCTGGCTGGCTCGCCGGCGCGGTGGTCAGCTACGGCGTCAGCCGCTGGGCCTGGGAACGCCGCGGCAGGCCGCACCTGGTCAAGGAAACCCTGCCGTTCGTCGCGATCTCGCTGATCGTCGGTGCCGTGCTGACAGAGGCAAGCCATTTCGCCTACCGGGAAGCCGGCGTGCTCGGGCTGCACGGCTTCGCGTTCAGCGCCTTCGT
>DATKRG010000149.1:0-6145 GCA_035532275.1 Streptosporangiaceae bacterium
ACCGGGCAATCATGCACGGGCACTTCTGGTCCCCGTCCTACTTCGCCGCATCCTGCGGCGGTGCCCCGCTGAGCATCGTCCGGCAGTACATCGAGCAGCAGCGGAGGCCGGGCTAACCCCGCCCTGAAGGACGGGGCTTGCACCCGGCCATTTGGGTCACCGGCACCTGGTTCACCTTCGCGCTGGCCTTCGTCTACATCATGGCCAACATCGGCCTGTTCGTTTACTACCGGCGGGAACACGGTGACGAGTTCAGCTGGGGCAAGCACCTCATCGTCCCGGCCATCGGGTCAGTCGCGCTCGCCGTCGTCGTGTACTACTCGGTCGTCCCGCTGCCGCCCTGGCCGGTTTCGCTGGCGCCGTTCATCGTGGTCGGCTGGCTGGTGATCGGCGGCATCGTCGTGGCCGCGCTGTACCGCGGGAACCGGGCTGGCAACCTCGCGCTCGCCGGTGCCGCGATGGGCGAGAGCATGGAGGAGGCCATCGTGGAGCGGTACTCCCTGACCGAGCCGGTGCCCCCGCCCGACGCGGTGCGCTGAGCCAGCACGACCGCCAGCGTGCAGGCCGCCGTGAGCGAGCCGGCGGCGTAGGCGATGACGACCCGGGTGATGACGTCGCCCGGTGTGATGGTGACCAGGGCGAGCACCAGCACGCCCGCCAGCCACGACAGCAGCAGGGCGCGGTGCCGGGACAGCGCCATCGCGCCCTGCCCGAGCACCATCGCGAGCATGTAGAACAGCGTGCCGAAGGCCAGCCAGCCGAAATCGGCATGGCCGAGCACGGGACGCGCGGCGAACAGCACCTGGATCAGCCACGGGCCACCGATCGTGACGGGCAGCCCACCGGCGACACCCAGGATCGTCACGGCCCCGCAGCCACGGGCGATCAGCTGCCGGAAGCGCGCCTGGTCTCCCGCGGCGATGGCCCCGGCCAGGCCGGGCAGCAGGGCTGCCTGCACCGAGGCGAAGACGAACAGCGGCACGCGGGCCAGGATGAACGCCGCCAGCAGGGCGCCGACCGCCGCGGCATCGCCCGGTGACAGCAGCCTCACCAGGACGACGGCCGCGTTCATGACCACCTGTGCCAGCAGCATGGTGGCGATCAGCAGGCCCAGCCGCGAGCTCATCGCCCACCAGCCGGCGGCGGCCGGGCCTGGGCGCAGGCCGCCGAGCCGTGGGCCGAGCGTCGCCACGGCTCCGAGCAGCGGCGCAACTGTCAGGATCAGCCCGTACGCGGCTGCCGCCCGGACGCCCGCCACGCCGAGCGCGCCGGCCAGGGTGATGCGCAGCCCGCCGTCGATGGCCAGCTGGCTGCCGTATGCCCGGAACTTGCCCAGCCCCGCGAGGGTCCCGCGGCTCACCGCGGCGACCGCGAGCGCCACGCAGGCGGAGGCAAGCACGGCGACCATCGCGACGTCCCCGCCGAACAGGCTGCCGGCCAGCGGCCTGGCGGCGGCGGCTACCGGGATGAGCGTGGCGGCAAGGACGGCCGCGGCCAGCACCGCGCCGCGGCGGACGACAGGCAGGACTCCCTCGCCGAGGGTCCTGCCGGCCGCCACCAGGCGGGCGAGCTCCTGCTCGACGGGCAGGAACACGCCCAGGTTGAGCAGGTAGACGATGGACCAGAGCACTGACACGGCCGCCATGCCGCTGGTCGGCAGGCTGTGCCCGGCAATGGCGAGGTGAAGGTAGGAGCCGAGCGCGATCGCGATCAGGCCCGCGGCCACCGGGAGCGTCCCCGGCGGCAGCAGGCCCAGGATCCGGGCCGTCCGGCTAGGCATGAGCACGTGAGTAGCCCGCGAATCGTTCGTCGACCTGGCGGCCGGTGAGCCCGAAATCGGACAGCGCGTAACGGTGCGCCGGTGTGGCTGTCCCGGCGCTGTGCTCGTGCAGCGCGCGCATGGCATCGCGGGCAGGCCCGCTCAGGGTCAGCCCGAAATATGCGTAGACCGACGCGACGGTGCCGGCCGGGTCGGCAACGAAGGTGTCGTAGTCGACGTCGCAGAACTGGGCCGGGTCGCGGGTGGCCCGGACGGCGGTGAAGCGCTCGAGCCCGTGGGCCCACAGCTCCAGCTGGCCCTGGCCGATCACCTCGGCGCGGAACGTCGCCGACCAGCCGTCACTGGCCTGGGCGGCCAGGCTGCAGACGGACGCGATCGCGACCCGGGGAGCCCGGTGGGTCTGGATCACGAGCGCGTCCGGGTACACGCTCAGCAGCGCGTCGAGCGCGAACAGGTGGCTGGGGTTCTTGAGCACCCAGCGGCGGTCGCGGTCGGGCAGCCCGATCAGCTGCAGGTTGCGCCGGTGCCTGCGGTAGGCGCCGGTCCAGTCCTGCCCGCGCAGCCAGGCGGAGTAGCCCGGCAGGTGGGCCAGGCACTCGAAGGAGATCGATCGCATCGACTGCTGGAGCAGCTGCCAGCATTCCTCCACCTGGTCAGCCGCTATGTAGTGCACTGCCATGAACTCGGGGTGGGAGATGTGGTGCCGCTCGAAGGCTGCCTGGATCTGCTGGAACACGGGGTCGGCAGCCCAGGTCTCCCGGGGCGGGCGGGGCTGCGGCACCTGCGTGAGCCACACCTCCAGGCCCTGATGTGCCGGGTCGGCGGTCAGCAGGCGGTGCAGCGCGGTGGTGCCGGTGCGGGGGAGCCCGGTGACGAAGATCGGGCGCTCGATGCCGACCTCGGCGTGCTCGGGGTACCGTGCCCAGCCAGCCTCGCTGAGCAGCCTGGCCATCAGCGCCCCCCGCAGCATGGCCCTGGTCACCTTCGCGCCCAGCGCGGTCAGGCCGGCGTCGCGGGCGTAGGACTCCAGCAGCACCATGAGGCCGTCGCGGTAGCCGCCGGTGCCGAAGTCCGCCAGCCCGGTGAGCCTGGTGGCCGCCGCCTCCAGGTCCGCCGCTGTGCCGATGCCTTCCACGTTCATGTGGTCACCACAGCCTCAGTGGTGGTACTCGCCGCAGTTGACGTCGAGGCACTGGCCGGTGATGGCCCTGGCCATGCCCGAGGCCAGGAACACCACGGCATCGGCGATCTCGTCGGGCTCCGGCAGCTTGCGCAGGTCGGTGGTGGCCGCGGTCTCGTCGTAGACCTGCTGTGCGTCCACGCCGCGCTGCTCCGCCAGGTACCCGAAATACCACTGCAGCGTGGGGCCCCAGATCCAGCCCGGGGCCACCGAGTTGACCCGGATCCCCTGCGGGCCGAGCTCGGTGGCCAGGCTCCGCGCCAGCGCGAGCAGGGCCGACTTGGCCATCTTGTACCCGGCGTAGTTGACGCGGGAATGCCGGAGCACCGCGGAGTTGATCATCACGACCGATCCCCGGCTGGCCGCCAGTGCCGGGGTGAACAGCCGGGTCAGCCGCAGCGCGGCGATGACGTTGGTCTCGAACGAGGTCCGCAGCGCACCCAGGTCCGCGTCGGCGAGGCTGGTCAGCGGCGGGATCGCGAACGCGTTGTTCACCAGCGTGTCTATTCTGCCGAACGCTTCCAGCGCGGTGGCGGCCAGCCGTCCGGCTGACTCGCCGTCGGTGATATCGGTGGGCACCGCCACCATGCGCCGCCCCAGCGCCGTGACCTCCTTGCCCACCTCGTCCAGGCGGGACGCCGTCCGGGCGGCGAGCACCACGTCGGCGCCGGCCCGCGCGCTGGCCAGGGCGATCGACCGCCCGAGTCCCGGGCCGACGCCCGAGACCACCACCACGCGATCGGCCAGCAGCGTCATCAGCCCAGCATCCGGGCGGCGACGGCGGCCTGGCGGGCGGCGATCGCCGCCGCGTGCTGCGCGGGCGTGACCCGCGCCTGCTCGTAATAGGGCAGCCGGCCCGGCAGGCCGGCGAACGGGACCATCTCGGCCTGCGGCCCGTCGTCGGGCCCGAGGTCGCGGGCCAGCCGCTGCCAGCGGATCTGCACGTAGCCGCGCTGATGCCCGGTGCACTCCAGCCAGTTCGCCAGGCCGGGGTCGCGCTCGCTGATCACGAAGCGCAGCTTGCCGTCCGGGTCGGTGCGCGCCTGGTCGGCGGTGAGGCTGGTCTGGTGGTTGATGTAGTCCAGCGAGATGTACCACATGCTGCCCAGCTGGATTCCCTGGTACGGCGCGACGGCGTGGCCGGCGGCCGGGACGGTCACGATCATCGCCTGGCCGTCATCGAGGTCGTAGTGGCCGGCCGAGGAGAACTGGGAGGCCAGGCCGCCGGGCGTGGGCCGGGGCTCGGTCATCGTGTTGACCGGCAGCTTCAGGTAGAACCACTCGGGGAAGGCCAGGAAGGTCCGCAGCCGGGACAGCAGGATCTTGCCGGCCACGCCGTAGCGCTTGCCGAGCGCGGCGGTGTCCGGCACCGGCGGCGCGCACCCGGCGCGATCGGCCCGGCGGATGGCGATGCGGCCGCGGCGCTCGCTCTCCCAGTCGCTGTAGACCTCGCGGACCAGCAGCATCGCCGCACCTGGGCCGAGCGTGACGTAGTTGCGCCGCCCAGCGCCGGCGGCCGGGCCGAACCGCACCTCGAACGTCCCGTCGCCCTCGATCTGGATCGCCCGGTCATCGAACGCGCTCAGGCTGTCCGGGACCTCGACCGGGGAGTAGTCACCGTTCATCAGCTGGAAGCTCAGGTCGGCGGTGCTGCCGCGGCAGCCGGTGACCACGTACTCCGCGTCGTCGCGCAGGTAGGAGTGGAAGTACAAGGTGTCCGGGTTGTCCAGCCCCATCTTGGTGTACGGGCCGGTCGAGCTGACGAAGTAGGGGAAGTCACGCTGGTAGGCCCAGGCGAGCTGCAGTGACGCCCGGATGTTGCCAGCGAGGTAGTCGTAGCCCTCCGCCAGGTCCGCCTCGCTGCGGATGTGCGGCGCGCCCGTGATGATCCGCTCGGCTTCGGCCACCGCCTCCGCGAACGACTGGGTGAGCACTGGCTGCCCAAGCACTGGCTGCCCCTCGGCGCCTCGGGAGCGGTCTGACCCCAGTCACACTAGAACGAGTTCTAGAAATACGTCAACGAAGAGGCCTCAGGCGCTCGGCTGCGCCGCCCAGCGGTTGGCGGTGATCTTCAGGCTCGGCAGGTCATCGAGCGAGAGCATCATCTCGTAGGTGCGGACGTAGCCGGTGTGCGAGATGCGCCACCGGCCGTCCTCGCCCCGCGCGTAGCGGTCCTCGTAGAACGCCGCGCCCTTGATCACCACGCGGTACTCGGTGGCTATCACGGTGTCCTCGAAGCTCCAGGTGCCGCTGGCGGTGTCGCCCTCGATGTCGATCTCGGGCTGGCTCGCGAAGTGCACGGTGATGATGCCGGGCCCCAGCTTGTCCCGCAGGAACCCGACGATCTCAGCCCGGCCGGTGAGGCTGACCGGCTCGCCGAGTGCGGGGGTGCCGTAGCCGGCCGTGGCGTCGGGGGTGAACACCTCTGCTATCTCGTCCCACAGCTTCAGGTCGACGCAGCGCAGGTAGCGGTACTTGACCCGGCGGATCTCTTCGAGTGCGGCAAGGTCCATGCCACCAGCCTGGAGACTCGATTGACTTTTCGCAAGAACCTGTTCTAGTTTCCAATCCAGTCAACGGCGGCTCACGCGTGCCCCGGTCCGGAGGTCCCCGTGCGCTTCTCCTACGCCGAATCGATGACCGACCCGTCGTTCTACGGCCCGCTCGCCCGGGCCGCCGAGGAGGCCGGGTACGACTCGATGGTGGTGCCGGACAGCATCTTCTACCCGCTGCACTCGGACAGCACCTACCCGTTCAATCCGGACGGCAGCCGGGAGTTCCTTGAGGACAAGCCGTACCTTGACCCCTTCTCGCTCATCGGTGCGCTGGGTGCCGTCACCACGCGCCTTCGTTTTGTCACTTTTGTTCTTAAGCTGCCGGTGCGCAGCCCGGTGCTGGTGGCCAAGCAGGCGACATCGACGGCGGTGCTCACCGGCAACCGGCTCGTGCTGGGAGTGGGCAGCAGCCCGTGGCGCGAGGACTACGAGGTGCTCGGCGTCCCGTGGGAGCGCCGGGGGCTGCGGATGGACGAAGCGCTCGCGGTTATCCGCGGGCTGGCGGCCGGGGGCTACTTCGAGTACCACGGGGAGATCTTCGACCTCCCGCCGGTCAAGATCGCTCCGGTGCCCAGCCAGCCGCTGCCGATCCTGATCGGCGGTCACAGCGACGCCGCCCTCCGCCGCGCG
>DATKRG010000150.1:0-10554 GCA_035532275.1 Streptosporangiaceae bacterium
GCCAGCGGGTGGAAGGGGCAGTTGCGCAGGGTCAGCTGGGCCGGGCTGTCCCGGCAGGGCTCGAAGCCGGCCTCGGCCAGCACCTGCCCGGCCAGGCTCAGTGCCCGCTCCATGCCCAGGCGGCCCGGCCGCAGCCGGTCCCGCTGCCCGGCCCCGGCCCGGACGCCTCTCGCCCGGGCGGCCCGCAGCGCAGCTGACCGGGCGTCGCGCACGGGGCCGCCCCCGCCGACGGCATCGACCAGGATGCCGGCCAGCAGCGCGTGGTCGCGGGGCGGGACGCTGATGGCGATGTCCACGCCGGCCGGCTCATAGGTCTTGGGTGTGCGGCCTACCCGGCGGCGGCCGGGCGGGGCGTCGTAACGTGCCCGCAGCAGGCCGGCCGCGACGAGTCTGTCGAGGTGGAAGGCGGCCAGCTTGCGGGAGATCCCGGTGCTGGCGGCCGCCTCCTCCCGGCTGACCGGCCTGTGCGCAGCGCCCACGAAGGAGTACAGCCGCCAGCGCATCTCCTCGCTGAGCACCGCCAGTGCGCCCAGCGAGGCGTCACGCGACTCGCCGGGGCTGCTCACCCGGCCAGGATAACGCCAGCCGCCGTGTCTGATAAATCCCTATTACCCGTCTTAGTGCAAGCCTTGACGCTATAGGGGGTATATGACCAATATGTATTAGCTAAATATGGGCGCTGAACTGGAGGTGGCTGGTGGACGGCTCGTTCCGGCAGGCCAAGTACCCAGTAAGTGCGCTCGCGGGCCCGTACGGGCACCCGATCCACCCCATGCTGGTAACGGTTCCGATCGGCACCTGGTTCGCCAGCCTCGTCTTCGACCTGGCCAGCCACCTGGTGCCCGACCCCGGCTTCCTGGCCAAGGGCTCGGTGTGGCTGATCGGCATCGGCCTGGCTGGCGCCCTCGCCGCCGCCTCGGCCGGCTTCCTGGACCTGTTCGCCATCCCGGCGGGCAGCCAGGCACAGCGCAGCACGCTGGTCCACCTGTTCGCCAACCTCGCCGTCATCGCGGCCTACCTGGGCGGCCTGCTGTGGCGGCGGGCCGGCTACAGCCATCCCGGCCCGGTCGGACTCGGCATGATCGCGCTGTCGGTGGTGAGCTTCGCCGCGCTGGCGTTCTCCGGCTACCTCGGCGGCAAGCTCGCCTACCGCTACGGCATCCGGGTCGCCGACGAGCGGACCCAGGCCGAGGGCTACGCCGGGTAACGCCCGGTCAGCGCTGCCTGCCGGCCGCCGGTGAGCCCAACCCGGCCGGCGAGCCCGGCGGCCGCTACTCGTCAGCGACCAGCGAGCCCACCCGGCCGGCGAGCCCGGCGTCGCGCGAGTTCAGGATGTAGGCGTAGATCGCCGCGATCACGACCACCGCCAGCGCGGCATAGGGGAACCAGTTGTAGGGCGTGGGCTGGCCCGGCTTGCCCAGGTAGTACAGCGGCACGACGATCACAACCGCGCCCAGCGCCGGCAGCACGGCGTGCTTGACCACGCTGAACTCCTGCGGCCGGTACCTGCGGTAGTAGAACGGCAGCGCCAGGTTGGCCAGCAGGTAGACGACCAGGACCAGGATCGTGCCCAAGGTGGAGGACTCGAAGAAGTAGTTGATCGGGTCCAGCGACCCGGTGGTGCCGCCGATGACGTGACCGAGCGCCCAGCCGCCGATGATCAGGGTCGAGACGCCGACGAAGAGGAAGATGGCGTTCATCGGGGTCCGCCTGGTGGAGTGGACCTTGCCGATCCAGCCTGGCAGCAGGCCCTCCCTGCCCGCATTGAACACCAGCCGGGCCTGGGAGTTGGAGCCCGCGATGAGCGCGCCCAGGGTGGAGGTGAGCCCGGCCAGGTAAGCGAAGAACGCCAGCACACCCAGGGTGGAGTCGGCCACGGTGATGAACGGGATCGGCGCCGCGCCCAGCTTGCCCACGTTGTAGCCGAACCCGCTCACGGTCGCGTAGGCGAAGATCAGATAGCTGATCCCCATGATGGCGATCGAGGCGAACACCGCTCGGGGGACGTTGCGCCGGGGGTTGTCGGTCTCCTCGGCCAGAGCGGCGGAGTTCTCCCAGCCGATGAACAGGTAGACCGCCAGCGGGAAGCCGGCTGCCAGCCCGGAGAAGCCGTTGGTGATGTGGCTCGGCTCGAACGGGATGAGCGAGAGGTGCCCGCCGTTCTTGATCAGCGCGGCCACCGAGACCACGACCAGCACGAGCATTTCGAACGCGAAGAAGAGCCCGGCGATCTTGGTGGACACGCTGACGCCGCGGATCATCATGTACACCGCTGCCGCGGTGAGGATCACCGTCAGGATCCCCCAGGGGATGTTCCAGTGCAGGTAGCGATTGAGCGTGATGGACAGGAAGCCGCCGGAGATGGCGATGACCGAGGACATCGCGATGATGTAGCCCAGCCCGGCGACCAGCGCGGTCGTGACCGCGCTGGCCCCGCCGAACGACTTGCCCACGAACGTGATGAACCCGCCGGTGGACGGCTGGGCGCGGGAGAACTGGGACAGGGTGTTGCCCAGGAAGGCGATGGCGATGATGGCGGCAACGATGGTCAGCGGTGCCGCGACGCCGGCCGTGATGGCCAGCAGCCCGAAGCCGAAGAAGAAGCTCATCGCCGGGCCGATGTTGGCCATCGTCGCGGCGGAGATGTCCATGATCCCGAGCACCCCGCGGTGCAGCCGGTGCTCGTGCCCGACGACGCCGACGGGCGGGCTCTTGCTTTCGCCGAGCGGAAGGGATTCCGGACTGCTCATCGCCGCCTCCGGTGCTCAGGCTCATGCTCAGGTGGCCCGACCGTAACTCGCGGCGCGAGCCTGCACAAGACACGCGGAGCGGACGTGCCCTCAGGAGACGATGTCCTTGGTGCGGAACCGGCGGAATGCCAGCGCGAACAGCACCAGCGCGTAGGAGACCGACACCGCGGCCCCCTCGATCATGCCGCCCCACAACAGCTGCGACGAGAAGGCGTCCAGCCAGACGAACTGCCAGTGGGTGGGCAGGATCTCGCGCCATGAGCCGAGCGCGGTCACCGCGTCCAGGATGTTGCTGACGATGACCAGCCCGACCGCGCCACCGACCGCGCCGAGGGGAGAGTCGGTGGTGACCGACAGCAGGAACGCCAGGCCCGCCACGACCAGCTCGGTGACAAGCACATACGCCAGCACGATGCCCAGCCGCTGCAGCGCCGTCCCGTACGGCAGGTCCACACCGGTCGCAGGCAGCCGCAGCGGATGCCAGCCGAATGCCACCGTGCCGGCCAGCAGGGACATCACCGGGAAGCTGACCACGGCGACGGACGCGTAGACCAGGGCGGCGGCCAGCTTCTGCCGCAGCAGCCGGGCCCGCGGCACCGGTGCGGCGAGCAGGTAGCGCAGCGACGCCCAGCTCGCCTCGCTGGCGATGGTGTCCCCGCAGAACAGCGCGACCGCCACCACCAGCAGGAAGCCTGCCGAGGCGAAGAAGCTGAAGGCGGCGAAGTTCAGCCCGCCGGTGGTGGCCAGATCGACCAGGCCCGGCGTGCCGTTGCCGGGCTGGGCCGGCCCGCCGAGCTCGAACGCGCCGACCAGGATCCACGGCAGGACGCCCAGGATCAGGAAGGCCACCATGGTCCGGCGGCGCCGCAGCTGGCGGACCATCTCCACCCGCCAGGGCAGCGTGTGGTGCGGGTTGTAGCCGGCTGCGGCGGGCTCGGCGGTGACGGTCATCGGCTGCCCTCCTGGCTGCCCACCAGATCCTGCCCGGCGGCCGTGCCCGGCCCGCCTGGCGTCGGCGGCGTGCCGTTGGCCGGGGCTGCGATCAGCGCCAGGAAGGCATCTTCCAGCCGGCGGCTGGGGCCCACGCGCTCGACCGGTACTCCCGCCCCGACCAGCGCCGCGACCACCGCCGACGCGGGCACGCCGTCATGGTGGACCAGCACCCCGTCCGGGTGCGCCTCCGCCCCGTCGATGCCGGCCATCGCCCGCAGCACCGTGACCGCGCGCTCCGGCTCGGGAGTGCCCACCATGAGCGCGCCGGCCTCGCCGATGATCTCCTCGACCGGCCCCGCGGCCAGGCGGCGGCCCTCGTTCATGACGACCACGTGCGAGCAGGTCTGCTCGACCTCGCCGAGCAGGTGGCTGGACAAGATGACGGTCCGCCCGGCGGCCGCGTAGCGCAGCAGGACATCGCGCATCTCCCTGATCTGCGGCGGGTCCAGCCCGTTCATGGGCTCGTCGAGCACGAGCAGGTCGGGCAGGCCCAGCATGGCCTGGGCGATGGCGAGCCGCTGGCGCATCCCGCGGGAGTAGTTGCGGACCCGCCGGTCGATGGCCGCGCCGAGGCCAGCGACCGCCAGGACCTCGGCCAGGTGGGCACCGTCGGCGGGCCGCCCGGTGGCCCGCCAGTACAGGTCCAGGTTGGCCCGGCCGGACAGGTGCGGCAGGAAGCCGGGGCCCTCGACGAACGAGCCAAGCCGGGACAGCGCCGCCGACCCGGCGTGCACCCGGCGGCCGAAGATGGTGATCGTGCCGGTCTCGGGCTGCAGCAGCCCCATCAGCGCCCGCAGCGTGGTGGTCTTGCCCGCCCCGTTCGGCCCCAGCAGGCCCAGGATCTGCCCGCGCTCGACCCGCAGCGACAGGTCGTCCACGGCGAGCTGGCCGTCCTTGTACCGCTTGGTCAGCCCGGTGATCTCCAGCGGGACCCCGGCCAGCTCGGGCACGTCCTCGTCGCCGCGGGTGCGGCGGCCGGCGCCCAGGATGAGCGCGGCGGCGGCCAGCGCGGCGGCCGGGGCGGCCCACACCCACCATGGCAGCCCGCCGGTGACGACGGTCAGCGCCGGGTCCTGCGGCACGGCCAGGCCCGGGCCGGCCAGTGCCACCTGGTAGACGGCGGATGCGGCGGGGGTCGCGTAGGCGAAGTCGGTGGTGGTCAGCACCAGCCGGAGCCGGTGCCCGGCGGCGAACTCGTAGTCGATGGCCGGCAGGCGCACGGTGACCACCCGCCCCGCCTGCGCCCCGCTGATCCGCAGCGGCGCCACCAGCTGGTCGGGCAGGGTCGCGTTACCGGCCTGGTCCACGTCATAGACCTTGGCGAACAGGGTCACGTCGGGCGCCCCGGCGACCCGGATGCGGACCGTGGGCGAGCCGGTCAGCTGGAGCGAGGACGGCAGCGGTGCCGAGGTGAAGGCGGCGCTCTGCCCCGGCATGTCGAAGGTGAGCCCGGCGCTCCCGAGCGAGCCGAGACCGGGGAAGACGGAGATGGAGGCGGGGGTCCCGCCGGCCGGGTTGGCGACCGCCTGCGGCGGGCCGGCCAGCCGCACCAGCGTCCGCCGGGTACCGGCCAGGCCCGGGTAGCCGCCGGCGGTGGCGATGCCGAGCGATGCCGATTCGGTGGAGGGGTCGAACCCGAGCACCCGGGTCACCGCGAACCCGGGCTGGCCGGTGCCCGCGCCGCTGCCGGGATGGCCGGGCGCCAGCCAGCGCTGGAGCCACTGCGTGGTCAGCGACTCCACCCGGGCGCTCTCCTGGTTGCCGCCGTCGTGGCCGCCGGCGAACCACACCATGTCCACCGGGGCGCCGTTGCGCCGCAGCGCCTGGTAGTTGGCGTTGGCCTGGTCGAGCCCGAAGAGCGAGTCGTTCTCACCCTGGATGAGCAGGGTGGGGGCGCGCATCCGGCCCGCCACGCTGGCCGGGCTGGACCGCTCGAGCAGGGAGATGGCCTGCGGGGTGGGCCGGCCAAGGGTGGCCACCCGCTGGTAGATGGCACATATCTGGGGCTGGAACCGGCCGCACAGGACCGACCGGCCGGCGGCGCCGGGGGCGGGCGCCCGGCCCGGCGGGCCGCCCTGGCCCGTGCCCTGGCCAGTCCCGCTACCCTGGCCCGTCCCGCCGGTCTGGCCCGCGCCGCTGCCCTGACCTGAGCCGCTGGCCTGGCCCGCGCCTGACTGGCCCGCGGACCCGAAGCCCACCAAGCCCTGGGTGAACAGCAGGCCCGCCCACTGCCGCTTGAACACCCCGCTGGCCGGGCTGCCACCAGCGGCGTTCGGGAACAGCGCGGTGGCCAGGTTGTTCCAGGTGCTCTGCGCGACGACCGCGTCGATCCGGTGATCGTAGGCAGCGGCGAGCAAGGCGATCCCGCCGCCGTAGGACGCACCGGCGATGCCGACCCGCGGGTCGCCGGGGTGGTCGAGCAGCACCCGGGGCTGGCCAGCCAGCCAGGTGACCAGCTGCTCGACATCGGTGACCTCGTAGTCCGGGGAGTCCAGCCCGATCTGGCCGGTGGACGCGCCGAACCCGCGCGCGGACCAGGTCAGGACCGCGAATCCGGCCCGGGCGAGGTCCTGCGCCTGCTGCTGGACGGCGTCCTTGGTTTCCCCGAACCCGTGCGCGAGCAGCACGGCGGGCAGCCGGCCCGTGCCCGACGGAGTGAAGAAACTGGCGTCGAGCACCACCCGCTGGCCGCCGCCCGGCCCGTCCACCACCGGTATGCGCAGGTTGCGGATGGTCACCGGGGCGGGCCGGTTCAGGGCCACGGCCAGGATGATGCCGACGGCGGCCAGCACGACGACGGCCACGGCCGCGATCACGACCCTTGCCCGCAGGCGCCGTCGCAGTCCCATGGAAGGACGCTAGCAACGGACGGCGGGTGCTCGGCGCAGCAGCCGGCCGCCCCTTTTCATGATCGTGGTGACTTCTATACCTGTGACGCATAAAAGTCACCACGATCACCGAAACGGCGGGCTCGCCGCGCGGTCGCACTCGTGCTCGTCACCGGCCGGGGACCGCGCCAGAATGGAGCGATGCACACCCGTCCCGGGCCAGACCGCGGCGGGGCTTCACGGCCTGGCCAGGCCCCGGCGTATTGAGCTGCTCGCCGCCCTGTCGCTGGCGATCGACCTGGGCCTGGGCATGCCGATGGAGCACATGCTGCGGGCCTGTGTCATCGCGACCCGGCTGGCCGGCCGGCTCGGCCTGCGGCCGGACCAGCGGGCCCGCTGCCCCAGCGCGCGCAGACGCTGGGCTCGCTGTTCCTGGACGCGCGGGGGAATCTGGGCAAGCTGGTCCGCTCCCACTGCCTGTCCGCCGGCCTGCTCGCCGAGCAGATCGGGCTCGGCGACCAGGTCCGTGACGCGCTCTCGTACACCTTCGAGCGCTGGGATGGCCGGGGCCTGCCCACCGGTGTGCACGGCCCGCCGGGGACGAGCAGCGAGGACACGGGCTGCTCATCGTCAGCGAACTGTCGCGCGCCTGCGGGATCATGGGTGACCAGCGCGGCCGGACCTTGTGGTTCGAGCTGCGCCGGGCGTCCTGACCGGCAGGTGCCGGGCACAGACCGCGACCAGCCGTCCGATATGGGGCTGCCCACCCGCCCCGCCGCAGCACCCCCGGAACAGACTTCCCCGCCAGATCAGGTGGCGCTAGCTTGTGCAGGTGACTCACGCATTCCCGCATCCGGCCCCCCGGCAGGGCCGGTCCCGGGCATGAGCCGCGAGCCACGCCGGGGCGAACGCCCGTCGCAGCACGACACCGGCCGCGCGGAACCGTCCGCTGACGCAGGCCGGGTCGCGGGCCATGATGCCGGGGCTCTGGCCCTGATCCGCGCCAGCCCCGGGCATGTGGCCACGGCGCTGGCAGGCATCCGCGAGCCGATCGTGGTGATTTTGCTCCTGATCGCGTTCTTCACCTCGATCTCCGGCAAACCGCTGGACGGCCTGCTGATGCTGCTGGCAGGCGTGAGCCTGGCCTGGGACGCCGGCCATCGCGCGCGTCACCCGGGGCCGGCCGGGAACGGAGCGGCCGGCGTCGTGCCGGCCGGCGCAAGCCCGGCCAGCACAGGGTCAGCCAGCACAGGGTCAGCCACCGGCGGCACGGGCATGGGCGGCACCGGCATGGGCGGCGCCGCCGCGGTGGCGGGCGCCGCACCGGAGCCTGGCCAGATGCCTGCCGCGGAACGCTGGCACCGGCCGCTGCTGGCCCTGGCCTGGGTGCTCGGCGGTGCCAGCTACGTCGTCGTGGTCGGCTCGTTCAGCCGCTATTCCTGGCCCGCTACCGCGGCCGTGGTCGGGCTGGGCGCGGCCGTGGTGATCTCGGGCTGGCAGGGGCCGCGCCGTGCCAGGCCTGCTCCCGGCCCGCTGCTAGCTGGCACGGTGCCGCGGCGTGGGCTGGCCCTGTGGGGTGTGGTGCTGGTGGCGGGCGGCCTCTGGGAGCTTGGCTCCCTGCTGCAGCAGCCGACCCTGACGGCAAGTTCCTACGCCCACCCGACCATCAGCACGCTGACCGACCCCGTGCTCAGTGTCTGGTCAGGCCGCTCGGTCGTGCTGGCGGGCTGGCTCCTGCTCGGCTGGTTCCTGGTGGAGCGATGAACAGTCACGACGTCACGGTGGCCGGCTACCTGGTGGTCCTGTCCGCCGGCATCATCTTGCAGTTGCTCGCCACCCGGACCCGCGCCCGGATTCCCTCCCTGGGAGCGGTGCTGGCGTGGGCGATGAACACCCGCACCCGCCGGGTCGGCATGCTCGTCGCGTGGGCCTGGATAGGGCTGCATTTCTTCGCCCGCTAGCGCAAGCCGTGGCCTGTTCTGCGTCACTCGGCATGAGCCTGTGGCGTCGCTCATTGTGAGCACGGCCGCGACCGTAATCTTCTGGCTAGCGGCGACAACTTCGTGAGCATCGCGACTGCCTGGCCTGACCGACGGCGTCCTTAGCTCATACAGCGGCTGTTGCGGAGAGTGAGCATAGAGCCGCGATCCCCGGCCTGGCGCTCGCGCAAAGCGCCGAGTACGTGCGGCTCAGGACCAGCCCAACCTGGATGATGACCATCCGCAGATAGACCAGATCTGCGCGGGTCGCTACGTGAGCGTCCACTGCCCCGCTCACAGAAGCCTCGCCCACCCTGAGGCTATGAGGTGTCGTCCTGTTGGTGTTGAGCCGTGGCGCGGCGGCGGGGTCGCGGATGCCAACGGAGTCGTCGCCGCCGAGTGGGGCGCCGGCCCGCGTAGGCGGGAGCATCATCGGCTCTTCCCGTATGCGTTGACTGGTGAGTTCGCGGTTCCTAGTGCCGCATCAGGCTACGTTTGCCCTGGCGACGACCTGTCGTAGTCGTTCGTCGTAGGCGTGGTTGTTGCGCCAGGTGATGTAGCGGCGGATCATGCTGGCCTGCTCGCGGTGGCTGGCGTGGTCGGTGCAGTCGAGCGCGAAGTAGCGCAATGCCGTGAACTGCGCCTCTATCCGGTTCAGCCAGGAGCAATTCGATGGCGTGTAGGTGATCTCGACGTTGTTCGCCTCGGCCCAGTCCCCAACCCGGGTGTCGGCCGCGGTGCTCAGGTGCGGGCTGAAGTTGTCGCAGATGATCGCGATCCGCACCCCGGGCGGGTAGAGGCTGCGCAGGTAGCGGCAGAACTCCAGGAACAGTGCCCGGTTCTTGCGCGGCTTGACGTGCCCGTAGAGCTTGTCCTCGCCCAGCTCATAGGCGGCGAACAGGTGCCGCACCCCGGCAGTGCGCTGGTAGGTCGCGCGAAGGCGGCGCCGCGGCGCGCGTCCAGGCTCGGCGTTCTTGCCGCTGACGGAGGCCCATTGCCGGCCTGGGCGGGGCTGCAGGTTGAGCGGCCCGAACTCATCGACGCAGAAGATGACCTCCGGGTCACCCGGCTGTGGGGTCACCTCGCGGTCAGCGCATACAGGTGCTCGATCCGGGCCTTCTTCTGCGCATACCGCGGGTCTTTGGACGCCTTCCAGGTCTTTAATCGCTGGAAGCTGCCGCCTTCCTCGTGCAGCAGGGTGCGCAGGCCCTCGTGGCTGATGTCTTCCACCACCCTCTCCGCGACCAGGAACTCGGCCAGCTTGGACAGGCTCCAGGTGGAAAACGGCAGGCCATGGTCAGCCGGGTGGGACTTGGCGACCTTCTTGATCTCCCGCCGCTGGCCCAGGGCGAACTTCGGCGGCCGCCCGCCCTTATACCGGGGGTAGAGGGAGGTGAACCCGTCGGCGTTGAAGTTGCGGATCACATCCCGCACCCGGTCCTCGCTGGTAAAAGCCACCCTCGCGATCGCCGCCGTGGTCATGCCCTGGGCGGACAGCAGCACCATCTGCGCCCGCCGCCAGGTCACCACCGAGCCCGAGGACCGGCGCACGATCCGCAGGAGTCGATTGCCCTCGTCGTTGGATACCTCCCGCACCCGCAAGCCATCTCGGGACATCCCCACCTCCGATCCGACACTGAATTGTCCGGATCAGATTGCGCGACTGGGCGCGCGGGGTGGTGGATCTACGGGGCGAAGGATCCCTGCTGCGGCACTAGCCAGTCGAGCTCCTGCTCAGCGGTCCATCACCCCGAATGCATGACATACAGCTGCCAATCACCGGGCACACCCTTCAGGCGTCGGACGCCTCGGTCGACGTACCGGCGTCCCGAGCCGGTCGTCAGCTCGGTGACCGTGCGGGACACGAGGATCTCTCCGGGTTCGGCCAGGGCGGCGATGCGAGCGGCGACGTGCACACCGATACCGCCGATGTCCCCGTTCGACCGGCGCTCCATCTCTGCGAAGTGCACCCCCACACGTATCTGGAGTCCGAATTCGGCAGCC
>DATKRG010000151.1:0-2845 GCA_035532275.1 Streptosporangiaceae bacterium
GCCGTTACGCGTCGGCCTCGCCGCGCAGCACGGCCGCCGCCTCGGTCATGGCGGCCAGCTTGCCGAAGGCCACGTCGCGGGGGAGGTACTTCATGCCGCAGTCCGGTGCCAGCACGACCCGCTCGGCGGCGACGTAGGGCAGGGCCCGGCGCACCCGGGCCGCCACCTGCTCGGCGGTCTCCACCGTGTGGTCGTCCAGGTTGAGCACGCCCAGGATGATCGTCTTGCCGTCCAGCGCGGTGAGCACCGAGCAGTCCAGGCCGGACTGGGCGGTCTCGATGGACACCTGGTCGCATTCGGCTGCGGCCAGCTCGGGCAGGAACGAGTAGCCCTCCGGCCGCTCGTGGATGATCGCCGCGTAGCCGAAGCACACGTGCACGGCGGTCGTGCCGGTGATCCCGGCCAGCGCCCGGTTGACCACCTTGACGCCGTAGCGGCGTGCCTCCTCCGGGCGTGCCTGCAGGTAAGGCTCGTCCAGCTGGACGATGTCGGCGCCGGCCGCGAACAGATCACCGACCTCCTCGTTGACCGCTTCCGCATAGCCGAATGCGGCCTCCTCGGTGCTGGTGTAGTAATCGTTCTGCGCCTGCTGGGCCATGGTGAACGGGCCGGGGACCGTGATCTTGACGGTCCGGCGGGTGTTGGCGCGCAGGAACGCCACGTCGTCGACCTCCACCGGATGGCGGCGCCGGATCGGGCCGGTGACCCGCGGCACGGGGTTGGGGTGACCACTGCGGTCGAGTGCACTGCCGGGATTGTCGATGTCCACCCCGTCCAGCGCGGTGGCGAAGCGGTTCGAGTAGCTCTCCCGGCACATCTCCCCGTCGGTCAGGATGTCCAGCCCGGCTTGCTCCTGCGCCCGGATCGCCAGCAGGGTCGCGTCCTGCTGCGCCTCCGCCAGATAGGCCGGGTCCACCCGCCACAGCTCAAGGGCCCGGACCCGGGGCGGGAACCGGTCCTTCAGCCGCGCCCGGTCGATCAGCCAGTCCGGCTGCGGGTAGCTGCCGACTAGTGAGGTCGGAAAGAGCATCTTGGATCTCCAGGAGGATCAGGCAGTCGTCACGGGGGCCATGCCGCAAGCCCCCGGCCCGGTCGCCCGGGGCCACTCCGTCACGATATGCCGGTATCGGGAGAAACGCCGAGGATCTCGGTGCTGACGCGTCGGCGGGTGACGCTCAGCGGCCCGAGCCCGGACAGCGCCAGCCGCACCTGGCCGGCCAGCCCCGGGCTGGCCGAGACAGTCTCCGCCAGCCCGACCGCGCTCACCCCGGCCAGCCACGAGGGCTCGATCTGCCGGGGGTCACCGATCACATGGGCCTTGGCGTGACCGGCCCGGGCCAGCCCGGCCAGCCGCCGGGTGTCCGGGTCGTCCCTGCTCGCGAGGACCAGGACCAGGTCGCTGGCGGCGGCGACCGCCCGGACCGTCTCCTCCCGGTCGGAGGCGGCATAGCAGAACAGGTCCGGGTCCGGGCCTCGCAGCGCCGGGAAGCGGGACCGGAGCGCGGCGGTGACCGGCGCCGTCTCCTCCACCGGGATCCCCGGCTGCAGCACGTAGGACACCCGCCGGGGGTCGGCGACCGCGACCGCGCTGGCCCCGGACGGGCTCTCGGCCGCCGCGGTGCGGCCCGGTGCCTGGCCCGCGATCCCGGGCGTCACCGCTTGCCCGGGCGGGCCGATGATCACGATCTGGTCGCCCCGGTCGGCGAACCGCCGGGCCTCCTCGTGCACCGCCGCGACCAGCGGGCAGGTGGCGTCCACGGCCGCCAGCCCGCGCCGGGCCGCCTCCTCGCGCACGGCGGGCGCGACGCCGTGGGCCGGGAACAGCACCGTCGCCCCATCCGGCACCTGTGACAGTGAGTCCACGAAGACGGCGCCCGCCGCCACCAGCTCGGCGCTGGCCTCCTGCGCCGCGGCCAGCCAGCCCAGGATGTGGACCGGGCCGGCCGCAGCGGCGACCGCCTCCTGGGCCAGGTCCAGCGCCCGTACCGCGCCGCCGCACCACGGGCTGACGGCGTCCAGCAGCCGCCGGCTGCCGACCACCACCGAGCATTCCTCGACGGCGCTGCTCGCCGCGGCGGCCGCGACCCCGTCCACCGCGTTGGCGGCGGCGCCGATCCCGGTGGCCTCACCGTCGCCATGCAGCTCGGACGTGACGAACAGGACGGCGCCGTCGTCGGACTGGGAGGCCTCCGCGCAATGCGGCACCGGCCCGTAGCGGACCGGAATCCCCCGGCGTTCCAGCACCCCGCCGACCAGCGGCGCTGCCAGGCAGTGCAGCAGGCCACGGGCCGGATCGCCGATCTCGGTGGCCACCATCACCTCGCCCGGTGCCACGGTCGTGCCCGGTGCCAGGCATTTGCGTCCCAAGGGCCGGCTCACAGCGGCTCACCCCCGATCTCGCCGCGCGCCAGTCTATCGACCTTCATAACTCAAGGTGATTTCGAAACCACCCTACGTAATGGTGGTGGGCCTGCCGCACGGGGCCGTTATGCTCCTATTTCGCCCTGAACTGCCGTGAACGGCCCCCGATGAGAGGACCCGCGTCATGACCGTCACCGACGAGCTGCTCGCGAACAACGACAGTTACGCGGGCACCTTTCCCGGACTGCTGCCCATGCCGTCCTCGCGGCACGCCGCGGTCGTCGCCTGCATGGACCGCAGGCTCAACGTGTACGCCGCGCTGGGCCTGCGCGAGGGCGAGGCCTACGTCATCCGCAACGCCGGCGGGGCCGTCACCGACGACGTGATCCGCTCCCTCACGATCAGCCAGCGCCTGCTCGGCACCCACGAGATCATCCTCATCCACCACACCGAGTGCGGCATGCAGACCTTCACCGACGACACG
>DATKRG010000152.1:0-1925 GCA_035532275.1 Streptosporangiaceae bacterium
GGGTGCGGGACAGGAATGTAGGTGACTGGCCGGTAACCTGCGCTGGCCTGGATTGTCTGAGTGCGCGCCGTTGTCAGATGCGGGCTCAGGCCGCTCCGGACTGGTCGGGCTGCTGCTGCCAGATCTGGTCCCAGCGGCCGCTGGCTTGCTGGCAGCGCAGGGTGAGGATGCCGGTCGCGCCGGGTTCGGACCAGTGCATGCCGGAGAGTTTGAGGCGCTGCCCGATGACCGATTTGCAGCCGGCTTCCACGGCGCCGGAGCCGACGAACAGGCCGTGGGAGCGGAAGTGCTTGTAGCGCATCCGGGGGGCGTTGGTCTCGAAGTAGCCCAGGGCCGTTTCCAGTGCCCCGGCTTTGGTCCCGGCCAGGGGGAAGACGCGGGCGGCGGCTGAGATGGCTGCGATGTCGCCGGCGTCGAGTTCGCTGATCCGTTCGGCGAGCCAGTCCTCGTGGCCGCTGCCGAGCATGAAGGCGAGCAGTTTGCCGAGGTCGTGGAGGTGCTCGCGGGCGTGGTAGAGGTCTACGATCTGGGTGGCCTCGGGGAAGTGCTGGCTGGCCAGGTTCCAGATCCAGTGCGCGCCGTCGCCGAGGACTGTCAGCTGGCGGGCGTGGCCGGCGCCGCGGCGCCGGGCCTCGGCGGCCATCAGGACCCCGAATCCGGCGGCGGGCGCGAAGGTGGCCAGGTAGCTGGAGGAGCCCGGGTCGCGGACGGGGTACCCGTCCTCATCGACGGCCGTCTGGGTGAAAGCGCAGGCCAGTTTCACCTCGCGGGTGCGGGCCTTGCCGTCCTCGCCCTTGCCGGGGCGGCCTTCGGTCTCGGCTGTCATCATCGGGACGCCGGTGCCGTCGATGGCGATATACAGCTTGTCCGGCAGGACGGCGGGCGGGAGCGGGACCAGCGTGCGGGCGGCGATCGCGGCAGCTTCGGCTTCGATGACGGCGGCGGCTGCCCTGCCGTCGGCTTCGGCGTGCCGGCCCAGCCGCCTGCCGGTCAGCGTGATCCCGGCCAGCTCGCCGACCAGGCGGGCGCCGGGGGTGAACGGCACCGCCTCGCCGGCCCGGGCCGCCATCTTCCGCAGCCCGGGTGACATGGTCTGCCCGGCCGTGCCCAGCTCGGCGTCCCGGGGCGCCAGGCCGTGCCCGCACTGCCCGCAGTGATACCAGGCGCGGCGGACGGTGACCGGGCCGAGCACCGTGTCGGTGGTCTTGTCCCGGTAGGACACGAACTCCGCCCGGTGCCCGGCCTCACAATCGGTCCTCGGGCCCCGGTACCCGGGATCGGCGGCCAGCAGCCGCTCCAGCATTCCGCCGCCGAGCCTGGTCAGCGCGGTGCGGATCGCCAGTTCCACGGCCTCCAGGCCGGCGCCGGCCGCCAGCGAGCCGGCCGTGGCAGCGGCCAGCCGCCCTATCTCGGCGGCGGCTTCCGCGGCGAGCGCCTCGCAGAGCCCCCTTTTTCCCCCTCTGGCGCAGGGGGACGGCCCGCCGGCGAGACCGGCGGGCGGGCATCGCAGATCGCCTCGCTCACCTCGGTCACCTGCTCCACCAGCGCCCGGAACCGCTCGTACTCAGCCACCTCACGCTCAGCCTTCTCCAGCTCCGGCCCGGGCCGCAGGTGCACGTTCACCGTCTTGCCGCCAGCCCATCTCGTCAGGTTGTGCTGCGGCCCGTGACCACGCTGACCCGGCTGGGCGCACCGGCAGTTCGGCTTGCCGCACTTACGCCACACCGCGTTCAGCGCACCGCGGCGGAAATCACCGACCCGGCTGAGGGCGGCATACAAGCCAGCACGCCGTGCCTCCAGCTCGGCCAGGCCAGGGTCATCATCGGGCACCGGAATCCGCCTCCCCAAATCTGAGTCTGAACCTGACTCAGACTAAGGGCGCAAGCAGGCATCATCAAGGATCCCTACATTCGTGTCTCACACCC
>DATKRG010000153.1:0-1672 GCA_035532275.1 Streptosporangiaceae bacterium
GCGGCGACCGTGCGCGGCAGTTCCGCCGCCAGCACCGGGTCCACCTCCACCGCCACCACCCGGCGGGCCGCGGCGGCCAGCCCCAGCGTGAGCGAGCCGAGCCCCGGGCCCACCTCCAGCACCACGTCGCCGGGACCCACCCGCGCGAGCGCCACGATCTGCATCTGCTGCGGTGTCTCCTGCCACATGCGGTGACGCTACCCGAGGAGGCCGCACATTTGCCGCCGCCCACTACCGGCTTGATTCCAGAGCGTCTCTCAGGACGCCTGGAGCAGGCCGCCTAGCGCAGCCCGTGCCCGCTCATCCGGCTCTGCCTCAAGCGCCGCCCGCGCTGCGAGCAGCCGGTCTGCCGTCGTCAGTTCGTGCGGCGGCACGTCCACCACCAAGCCGAGCCGGTCACGCAGCCACGCGGCGACATCCGGCCAATTCCAGACCTTTTCGCCCCCCGTTGTCACCAGTGAGGGGCGGGGGAAGCCGCCAGGGCCGCGCTGGCCGTTGATCAGCATCCGCACCGAAGCGCGGGTCCTTCCGGCACGCCGCGCGATGTCGAGCATGGTGACCGCATCGTCCTGGCCCGCCCCCACGACCCGCAGCCCTGGCACGCGCTCAGCATCGCGCACGGCAGACACGATCGCTTCGGTCAAGGTGCTTGCGTCCCGGTTGACCGTGATGGCGCCGTAACCGCTGTCAGGGTTCCACTCGACCTCGCTGTCCCCCCCGGTCTCTTCGAAGAGAAGCTCGACCTCGTCGTCGGTGGGCGCACGGTTCAGCCGCAACGTGAACTCGAAGGTGGGCATGATCACTGCTCCCTGTGATTGTGCCTGCTGGCCCAGCGGATGAGATCTCTTGCGTGGTTGTCAACGTTCTTCGGCGTTGACCACACGGACTTGTGGTCTCCACATACTGGGCAGCGCAGGTAGCCCCATGAGTGGCCATGGCTGCCAGGTTTCGCGGTGACCTCTAAGCCCGCGTTCTCAACCACGGCGAGAGCCTCGCGGATCTGCTTCTTCGCGTGCTCCCACCTGGTCATACCGTAAGCATACGCCCCCGTTCCAAGTGTGGAACACTTACTGGCTGGGAGGCCCGCCACCCCCGCGCCGGTGTCCAGACCCCATCCCGTCGCGCACCTCCGCGTGCGGGCGCTGCCCGCCAATACGGGGCGGGGTCATGATCGGCCGTCGCCGGTAATGGCCTGCTCGATAGCCGCCCGCAGGCCCGCAGCCGTGGCGGCGTGAACGGTGACCGCCGGGCACCAGGCGGTCCACTGGCCATCGTGGCGGGTGATGCCCCAGCCGGGGTAGTCGTCGGCGATCGCCTGGGGGTACTCGTCCACGGGACCGGGATAGCCGGCGGTCATGGGCTGGCAGGACTGTGCACGGGGCTGCCCAGCGCGGCGCGCAACTCAGCTATGCCGGCGGTGACGACTGTGTGTGGGCTGGTCCCGGCGTGGCGGCGGACGGCGACTAACCTGGCGTGTTCTCCCGTCACCTCCCACCAGATCCGGAAACCAGGGAACTCTTCCCGCAGGCTGGCCAGCTCGCCGGGCGTGGCGTCGGGGTCCTGAGTCGCTGGCGGAGATGGCGCAGGTCTCCACCAAGACGGTGGAACGGTGGCTGCGGAATGAGGCCGTCCCCTACCCGCGCACCCGCTACCGGGTCGCGGCGATCTTGCA
>DATKRG010000154.1:0-13276 GCA_035532275.1 Streptosporangiaceae bacterium
GGTTCCGCCGCTGGGCGGTCGAGGAATGCCCGGTCGCCCCCGGCCGCAAAGCCCTCACCACCCAGCCCGGCCGGGCTGAACCGCTGGCCCTGCCACCAGCCCCGCCACCGGCACACCTGCCGCGCCGGCGCAGCAACGGCAAGCCCCGCAAACAGGACCTGCTGACCGCGCTCACCAGCCAGCGCCACGACCTGCACCATCTGCAGCTCAACCAGGTCGCCCGCATCGCCGGCGAGATCGGCGCCGAAGTGAATCTGCACCAGGGCACCGCCCGGCGCGTGCTCAAAGCCCATGTCCAGGCCATCCAGGACCAGGACGCCAGCGACCCCGGGCCAGTCATCTCGAATGCTGTTTCATCAGGGCGCCCGGCAGCTCGGCGAGGGGCTGCGCACCGGCGAGGGCCTGGCCGCGCTGCGGGCGATCGCCGCGCCGCTGTCGCCGGCCGGGCAGCTGCAGGTCGCCACGGCCCTGGACCTGCTCGCCGTCCTGGAGGGCCACCTCGAGGTGCTGCGCCGCCGGCTGCTTGACGCCGCCCGGCACCTGGCCGGCGCCAGGGTCCTCACCGCGCGGCTGTATGGGGTGGGGCCGGTCACCGCGCTGGCGCTTGTGTGCTGGCTGGGTATTGCGCTGGTGCGTCGACGAGGCCGGGAAGGCACACGCCCGCGGCAGCGCCCCAGACTACCGTTACTACGCGTCAGTGAAAGAGCGGATCGACGGACCGCCACGGCCAGTCACCCCAGGAAAGGCAGGTCCCAGACCCCGATCAGCAGCGTTCACGGCGCCGGGCGTGGCGCACCCATATCTCTGCCGAGGACTTCGGCCAGTTGCAGCGCGGCAAGTTCGTGACCGCGTGCCGCAGTCAGCTGAACGCCGCACGGCAGCCCGATCTCATCGGTTCCCGCGCAGATTGTTACAGCTGGGACACCAGCCAGATTTTGCGGAACTGTGTAACCCATGATGACGTCGCGGAACGGCTGGCGAGTGCCGTCCGGCGCGGTGACGTGGTCGGGGTCGGCTCGCTGCGGCGGGGTGCACGGGTTGACGGGCGTGAGCAGGACGTCAACGGAGGCAAGCCCGATGTCGAGCGCGGCGACGAGATGGTGTCGGCTGTCGCATGCGGCGAGGTAGGTGCCAATGTCGATCGAGCGCGCGCGCTCGAGCCGCCGGCGCACGTCTTCCCCGTAGGCGGCCTCGCGGGCCGGGAAGAGCCCGAGCTGTCGGTGGTGGACGTCGTAGGCTTCGGCCATCTGAATCACATTGAACGCATCGCGATACTGGGCTGCGGCAGGCAGCCGGAGCTGGACGATCTCGGCGCCCAGACCGGAGAAGACGTCCAGTGCATGTTGATAGGCCGTCGCGTGCGGGTCGGCGATCGCTGTGCCAAGCAGGTCCGGTGAGACACCCACGCGACGGCCGGCGAGAGTGGCCGGCCACGGTCCTGGGCTTGCCATGTCGGCTATGCGGGTGGCTGGATCCGATGCCGAGCGCCCTGCGCTCGCCTCAAGCAGGGTGACGAGGTCGCGTGGCGCGCGTGCGATGAAGCCAGGTGTGTCAAGCGAGGGCGCCAGCGCGACGCCGCCGTCGCGGGGGACACGGCCGAATGTCGGCTTGATGCCGACCACTCCGCAGAGCGCTGCGGGGATGCGGATGGATCCGCCGGTGTCGCTGGCGACAGCGGCCGGAACGAACCCGGCGGCCACGGCAACGGCAGACCCGCCGCTCGAACCACCGCTGATGAAGTCCGGATTCCGCGGATTGCGGGTCCCGGTGCCGCTTGGATGCTGAGTCGTGATGCCCCAGCCGAACTCGTGCGATCTTGTCAGCCCCACGATGACAGCGCCCGCACGCCTGAGCCGCCTGACGACCTCAGAGTCGGCAGCTGCCACGACCCCGGCACGCGCCTGCGAACCGTAGGTTGCGGGCAGGTTCTCAACGTCGAAGAGCTCCTTCACGGCAATCGGCACGCCATGCAGCTGCCCTCTCCACCGGCCGTTCTTCAGCTCCGCCTCCGCCGCCTCGGCGGCCCTGCGAGCGCGATCAGCGTCGATCGCGACAAACGCCGAGAGCTCGCCGTCCATGGAGGCGATCCTGGCCAGGGCGTCATCCAGCACCGCCGAAGGACTCAGCTGGCCCGAAAGGTATGCCCGGGAAAGGCCGGCGATCCCCAGGCGGTGCCAGCCGGTCACCACCGGGGCGCCAGCTCCGGCGTGACCGCCTCGTAGCCGGCCGCACCCATTGCCGGACCGCCCGCGATCATGGAAGCGCCTTCTGCTGCGGCAGGTACTTAATGCTGCCGAGGACGTGATCCCGGATCATGGCAGCTACCTCTTCCTCATTCCTGCGTTTGAGTGCCCTGACGAGCTGCGCATGCTGCCGAACCGACTCCTGGTGCGGCCGGCCGGCTTGGGGCCCACGAGGAAACGACCGCCACAGTAGCCGCATGAGGAGAAGAAGCATCGGCGAGCGCGCACACTCGTAGATCCGGAAGTGAAACTGCCGATTGAGTTCCGCCAGCCGATCGTCATCCGGCTGGCATGCGGCGACTTGCCGGTAGAGGGCTTCGATCTCCGTGACGTCGTCGTTGGTCATCTTTGATACGGCGAGGCTTCCCGCCAGCGCTTCCAATGCGGCCAGAATCCGGTAGTTCTCCTCCATTTCCTCCGACTCGGTGCGCGCGACGGTGGCCCCCCGGTGCACGTCTGTGACTACGAGACCCTCCGACTCGAGGCGCCGCAGCGCCTCCCGCACTGGCGTGTAGCTCACGTCGAACTGTTCGGCGAGGTCGCGCTGGCGAAGCGGCGTGCCGGGGGAGAGCTGCCGGTCGGTGATGAGTTCTCTGAGTGCGTCGGTAACCATGTCACTCTTGCTGACGTATTTGCCCCTTGCCCGCAGTGCTGGCTGCCGGATCATGCCGGAGGGATGGTCGCCGGTCTCGCCCCGTGGGCGGGAAAGACCATCTACCCGATCGCCCGTCTCACTCATGGCTTTCCGGTCCTCATGATGGACGTGGCGAGGAGTTGAGATCGTGTGCAGGAGACCCGGGCGGGTCGTCCTGGGCGGATTGGCCGAGAAAAACCTCGCGGATGTCGGGACGGGCGACAATCTCGCTGGCCGGGCCGGCGATCTCGATCCGCCCCGCGACGAGAATGTAGGCCCAGTCGGACACCCCGAGCGCCTCGAACGCCTTCTGCTCGACCAGCAGCACGGCAGTGCCCGAGTCGGCGAGACGCCGCACCTGGTCCCGCAACACTGACCGAGACAGTTCCGGCGACAAGTTGGAGGTTGGCTCATCAAGGACGAGAACCGCCGGTTCGAGCATCAGGACCCGCGCCACTGCGAGCATCTTCCGCTCGCCCCCGCTGAGCTTGCTCGCGGTCCTGGACCGCATGTCCGCCAGTGCGGGGAACGTCGACAGCACTGCCTCGATCCTGCCGGTGAGCTGCGGCTTCGTGAGCAGATAGCCACCCATCTCCAGGTTCTCGGTCACGGTCAGGGTGTCGAACACGTCCTTGGTCTGCGGGACGAAACCCAGCCCCATCCGCGCAAGACGGTGGCCTCGCATGTTCGTTATGTCGCGACCACCGAACGTGACCGTGCCGGTCATGACTGGGAGCCTACCGGTCACTGCCTTGAGCAAGGTGGACTTGCCGGCGCCGTTCGGCCCGATCACCGAGACCACTTCCCCGGGCCCGACACCGATGCTCACACCGGACACAATCGCAGCGGCCCCGTAACCCGCCGCGACGTCCTGGAGGCGCAGAACCGGCGGCGCGCGTCCTGCGTCGTCCGGTGGCGGGTGGCCGGCGAGGCTGTCCGGGCGCTGCGGCGGGGCGCCAGGCCCACCGGGAGAGGGGCTATCCGATGAAGTAGGCATCCAGCACCTCCCGGTCGGTGCGGACCTCGGCCATGGTTCCTTGCGAGATCACACGCCCCTGGGCCATCACGATGACGGGGTCGCACAACCGTTCCACCACCGCGAGTTCGTGCTCGATCATGAGCATGGTGAGCCCTTCACCGTGCAGGTCGAGCAGGTGCTGCTCGATCCGCCTGGCCAGGGACGGGTTCACCCCGGCCATCGGCTCATCGAGCAGCAGCAGCGCCGGGCCGGCCATCAGCCCGCGCATCAACTCGAGCAGGCGTTTCTGGCCCCCGCTGAGGTTCCCGGCGTACTCGTCTTCCTTGGCGGACAGGTCGAAACGTGCCAGCAATTGCCGCGCCCGCTCCACCATTTCCCGCTCATACGGCCGCCAGTACCGCTTGCCGAGCGCGGCCTGCCACAATGCCTCTCCCCGCTGGGAGGGTGCTGCCACCAGCAGGTTCTCCAGCACGGTCAGTGCGGCGAACTCGCTGGAGATCTGGAAGGTACGGGTGACCCCGCGCCGGGCCACCTTGTATGAGGGCAGCCCGGTGATGTCCTGGCCCCGGTAGGAGATCTTCCCGGCAGTCGGTTTGAGTGCGCCGGCGATGACGTTGAGCACGGTCGACTTCCCGGCGCCGTTCGGCCCGATCAGGCCGGTGATCCGGCCAGGTGGGACCTCAAAGGACGCGCCGCTGACCGCATGGACCCCACCGAACTGGCGGTGCAGGTCCCGGACCGCGAGCAGGGCACCGGCAGGCTCGCTCATCTGCCGGTCCTGGTGGACATCAGCGGTCGCCGTGCTTCGCCTTGAGCCGCTAGAGGGAAGCGCCGTCGCCGCTCGGGGATGACACCGCGAGGCCAGAACCACAAGAAGACCAGCGCGAGCACCCCGACGATGATCCACTGCAGGGCATCGATGAGCCCGGGCGGGCCGAACTGGGGGACGAAACGGGTGGCTTCGAGGAAGGCGACCGGCACCAGCAGCGCCCCGACCATGACGCCCAGATTGTTCCCGGAACCGCCGACGATGACGGCAGTGAAGTACACGAACGTCTCCGGGTACAGCCAGGAGCCTGGGGACCAGGCGGAGATGAACTCCACCAGGATCGCGCCGCTGACCCCGGCGATCACCCCGCCGAGCACGAACGCGAGCATGCGAAGCCCGGTGACATTCTTGCCCAGAGCGGCTGCGGCCTGCTCGTTGTCGCGGATCGCGCGCAGCGTGCGGCCCAGCGGTGAGCTCGTCACAATGTGCACGAGCCAGTAGACGCACAGGCAGATCACGGCCGTGATGCCCACGAACAACCACTGGTAGCCGATGGGCGAGAGATTGACGATCGTGGCGAGCGGCTTGGGGACCAGAGCTAGCCCGTTCGGCCCGTTCACCAGCCCGACCTGGTTGGTGGCAATGCTGGTCGCGATGAGCGACACCACGAGCATGACCATCGCCTCGTAGTCGCTACGCAGGCGCCGGATGGCGAAGCTGCCCACCACCGTCGCCAGCAGGCCGCCGACCAGCCCGGCCGCCAGGATGGGCAGCGGGAACGGCCAGTGGGCGCCGCCGACGTATTGCTGGAACCCGCCTTTCGTGGCGGAGCCGAGCGTGAGCACCGCAGCTGTGTAGGCGCCGGCGGCCTGGAAGATGATGAAGGCGAAGTTGACCAGCCCGGCCACGCCAAACTGGAGGTTGAGCCCCCAGCAGGCCATCACGTCGACGCCGAGGTAGATCAGCACGGTGGAGATATAGAACTGCCAGGCGACGCTCACGCCGCGACCTCCTTGCGGGTGGCGATCTCCGACAAGATGCCTTGCGGCCGGGCGAGGAGGACTATCACCAGGATCACGAAGGCCACCACATCCTTGTAGTCAGGGCTGATGATGGCGGCTGCCAGCTCACTGGCGATCCCGATGACCAGGGCGGCGAGCATGGCCCCGTAGGGCTGGCCGATCCCGCCGAGTACCGCCACGGCCACGATCGGGATCAGGAACTGAGCGCCGGTCGTGTCGGTGAACGAGGTCACGTTCATCACCAGGATCACGCCGGCCAGGCCACACAGGGCGCCCGAGATGGCCCATGCGAGATCGATGACCCGGTCGGTGGCGATCCCGCAGTTGCGGGCCAGGTCAGGATCGGTGGCGGTGGCCCGCATCGCCTTACCGAGCTTGGTGTAGCGAAGCAGCAGGTGGATGAGGAGCATGGCCACGATCGCAATGCCGATGATGGCGAGCTGGACGGTGGTGAACACCATCCCGGCGATGTGGACCGACGCGGGCCGGGGCATCTGCAGGCTGAAGAAGCTCGCGCCGAAGATGGCCAGCAGGCTGTTCTGCAGAATGAGACTGACCGCGATCGTCACGATGATCATGCTGAACAGGCGTGTCCCGTGCCGGACGAACGGGGTGTACAGGCAGCGGTTCAGCAGCACCGAGAAGACGGACCCGAACGCCGCGCCCGCCACCAGCGCCAGCCACACGCTGAAGCCAGCGCTGGTGACCAGGTAGGCGACGAACGCGGCGGCGGTCATGATGTCGCCGTAGGCGAGGTTAAGGATGTTGGTGACGCCGAACTGGAGGGTGAATCCCACTCCGGCCACCGCCAGGATGGACGCGGTGACGATGCCGAACCCGATCGCGGGTACTAGCGTGCTCACCGCCGCCTCCTCCGCGCCCCGCGCGTGCCGCGGTGCGGTGCCAGGTCAGCGCCGTTAGTGGTGGTCGTGGTCACCGGCTGAGTGCCGCGATCTGCGCCGCTGTCACCGAGCCGACGAGCACAGGGCTGCCCTTCATGTACTTCGCGGCCTCGAACGCCCCGGTGGAGCTGTGCCAGCGGTTGAACACGATGGGCCCGCCCGCGCCGATGTACTGGATCTGCTTGCCGGCCTGCAACGCGGCCTTCCCGGCGGCGAACGTGGTGACGACTGTCTTGCCGGGACCGGGCTCGGTGACTTTCATGATGGAGGCGTTGAAAACCTTGGGGCTGGTGCTCTTGGCCGCGACCATCGCCAGCGCCATCACGTTGACCCCGTCGTAGTAGGTCATCGAGTACGGGTCGCTGCTCCACTGGCCGGGCTTGGGCACCTGTGACCCGGATGCCAGCAGGGACCGGTTGTAGGCCTGCCACGCGGGGCCGTTCGGCGGCGCGTACGGTTGCATTCCCTCGAAGTACCTGGCCATGGCCGCCGCGCCGATCGCGCCGTTGACCGCCTTGAGCCACGGCGCCTGGAGGGTGACCTCGGTGCCGACCACGGGCAGGAGCCCGTGCAACTGCTGCAGCTCGGACAGGAAGGTCGCGCCTGTCTGGGGGTCCACCTCGGTAAAGATCACCTGCGGGTGCGCGGCGAGCATGTTCTCGATCTCCGTGCGGTAAGAGCTCTGGTCGAGCGCGACGGGCTTGTTGTAGACGATGGTCCCGCCGAGCTTGGTGAAGGCGCGGACCAGTGTCGGCACGTCCGATTGAGCGCCCGCGTCGTTGCCGAACACCGCGGCGGCTCGGGTGTACCCAGCCTTGTGCGCCCAGAGCGCCATCGCGTAGCCCTTGACGTCGTCGGCCGGTGTGATCCGCCAGAAGTAGGCATAGCTGGAGTGGTCAAAGGCCGCTTGGCCGGTGTCGGCGAACATCGGCACGTGGCCGGTGTTCAGCAGCGGGACGGTGGCCAGCGCTTCGTCGGAGCTGGGCCCGAGAACGCCGATCAGTGATGTCTCTGTCGCCATCATCTTCTGCGCGGCTGGCACGGCGTCGGCCGGATCGCCGCGCGTGTCCTCCTGGACGCAGCTCAGCTTGTGGCCGAGCACCCCGCCGCTGGAGTTGATCAGCCGGACGGCCGGAACGCAGCCACCCACCATTTCTGGCCCGAATGCCGCGTCCGGCCCGGTGAACGGGTTGAACTCCCCCACCACCAGCGTCGATGACGTAGAGCCACCGGCGCCCGCTGAGCTGCAGGCGCCGACGGCAAGGAGTGTCAGCGCCGCTCCCAGTGCTGTCAGGGCGATTCTCATAACGCACCTCCGAATCTGAGCCGCCAGCCGTGCTGCACGTCAGGCCTCAATACCGTCCCGGGGCAGCAAGGCAACGGCCTCTATTTCCACCAAAGCGTCCGGATTAGCGAGCGCGCTGACCTCCACCAGCGTGCTAGCCGGCCGGGCGTCGCCGAAGTAGCGGCGGCGCACCGTGTTGATGAGCTCCCGGTCGGCCATGTCCCGCACATACACCCCAACCCGCACGACGTCATCGAAGGTGGCACCGGTCGCCTGCAGAACGGCGCCCACGTTGTCGAGCACCTGCTCAGACTGCCTGATCACGTCGCCGGTGCCCACGAGTTCGCCATCGGCGTTTATTGGCAGCATCCCGGAGATGTAGAGGAACCCGCTCGCCTCGACCGCGTCGGTGTAGTGGCTGATCGGCTCGGCCAATTGCCCAGTCAGCCGGATCCGCCTCATGAAACCTCTCCCGGCGGGTCGATGACGCGGATCACGAGCGGGCTCGGGTGAAACCCGTTGCAGGAGTTGAGGTCCTGCGGGCAGGCGGAGACCGACACGATCGCGTCCATCAGTGTCCGCAGCACCAGTTTGTCCCCGGGCCGACCGGTGGGGATCTCGTTACCGAACGTCCGGTCCGGGTAAATGGGAGCGTTCTGGAAGAAGTTGAACGGGTCGGGGATCTGCCACTCGGCGATCCCCCACGGCTCCAGCACCTCGGCGAAGTTCGTCCGGCAGCTGCGGTGGCCCTCGACGCCGTAGTCAAGGCGATACCGCCGGTCGTCGCACATCGAGGTGATGATGTCGTTCCTGCCCACGTCATCGCGCAAGATCTCAAACATGGGGTGGCGCCAGTTGCTCTCCAGACGGTCCCCCACCTGCACGGTCAGCCGCAGGATGGCGGAACGGGTGTGCGTTGTCGACAGCCACTCGGTCCGGTTGTGTTCCGCGAAGGCAACGAAGTCGGCGACCTGCTGCCCCTCGACGTCGACGATCTCCACCAACTGGCCCGCCCGGGCGACGAAAGCGGTGCCGTGCCCGCCAGGAACCAGGATCTCCTGCCGCTCCAGATCCGGTCCCGATTCTCCGGCCGCCGACTGGTCCCTCACCTTGGCTTCTTCGCTCATAGCGAGGATTGTGCGTCATATATAATTGAAGGTCAATCCTTGGGCGCTAGCCTGACCTTCCTGGATAAGTTGATCTTGACTGTGTTTGCGCTGGTCAGCCATGGTGCCAGTGGGTCGCTGGCGTATTACCCATGTCAGCGTCTGGGGGCGTAGCGGCCGAGGCCGAAGATCTCGGTGAGCTTGTCCTGGACGGTGGTGGTCTCGGTGAGCATCCGGTGGGCCCGGGGCCGGCCCCGGTCGCCCTGGTAGAGCAGGACCGTTTCCTGGATTCCGGCGAGTTCGCTGAGCAGTTCGCGTACGGACAGGTCCAGTCCGGCGTGGCGGGCGCGCAGGCGCATGAGGTGGGCGATCTGGAGGGCCAGTACGCAGGTGAAGACGTGGACGCGGATGTTGTGCTCGGTCCAGTGGAACATTGGGGAGAAGGAGACGACGCGGGGGTCTTTGAGCTGGCGGAAGGAGAACTCGGCTTCGGACTGGGACCGGTAGGCGGCGATGACGTCTGCGGCTGGCCAGTCGTCGTGGTCTGTGATCAGGACATGCTTGCCGAATAGCTCGTCTTCGAGGGCGGCGCGGGCGTCTTCGCCGATGTGCCAGGTGAGCCGGTGGTCTTTGGGGTGCTCTCCGGTCAGCTGCCAGGTGATGACGCGGCGGGCCCAGGTGTCGTGCAGGATCTTGCCGATCCCGGCTTCCACGGCGGGGCGCTCGCGGCGGGTTTTGCCGCGGGCGAGGGTGGCGGCCAGCTCGTCGAGTTTCCTGGCGGCCTTGGCCAGGGTGGTGCCGGTGAACCCGGCCGCCTGGGCGGCGTGCAGCTCGGGTGAGTGGGTGAGGATCGCGCGGCGTTCCTTGCCGTAGACCTCGCGGCGGGTGTCGAGTGCGGTCAGTCTCCCGAAGCGGTCCGCGTCGGCGATCGTCCGGGCGCTGGCGGGCAGCGCGGTCAGGTCGCCGCAGTCGGAGGCGGGCACCGACCCGGCGTAGTGCAGCCTCGTGGCGGCCAGGTGAGCGAAGTTCGCCTGTGAGTTCTGCCCGGCGTCAAAGACCACGGTCATCTCCGCGGCCGGGGTGCCGGCCGCTGCGCAGATCGCGGCATGCCGGGCGGCCAGCTGATCGATCATGGCGGGGAACTGGGTGACGCCGGGCTTGCCGCCGGGGTAGGCGTGCCAGGCCAGCGGGATGCCGCCGTCACGGGTGACGACCAGGCCCAGCCCGGCCAGCCGCAGGTCGGAGCGTTTCTGCTTCGCCTTGCCGCGCTGCGCGATCGGCGCCTTCTCGTTGCCGGTATCGATGAAGGTCGCGAAGTTCGTCATGTCCAGGGCCACCGACGAGCAGTCCGCGCCGGACACCCCGACGATGGCCAGCGCGATCCGGCGGGAGATCTCCTCCAGCTGCTCAAGGGTGACGGCATGCATGGCGTCCCAGAACCGGCGGTGGTCCAGCGCCGTGGCGGGAATCCTGATGAACCGCCCGGCCGCCGTGCCCGCCCACCAGTCGGCGAAGGCCAGCTTGGAGCACGGGGCGACCAGCCGGTTCAGTGCCGCCAGCGCCAGGTAGGTGCCGGCCGGGGCGCCAGCATCGGACCGCCGTGCCCCGGTCACCCCGTTGATGATCCCGGCGACGCCGAGGTCCTCCAGCATGCCCCAGGCGGCGGCGACCGCGCCGAACTCCTTGTGCTGGGTGCGGTCCTAGGGATCCCTAGGTGCGCTGCCGCCCGTCGAGCAGGTCGTGAGCGCGGAGGGCGAACCACCACTCGGCCAAGTCCTCGGTCCGCGTCAGCCCGCGACCGGTGATCTGCTCGATCTTCCTGATCCGGTAGCCCAGGGTCTGCTTGTGGATGTGGAGCTCGGCGGCGGCCGACTGCCATGACCGGTTGTGGCGGAGCATGACCTGGAGTGTGTTCACATAGTCGGTGCCGTGCTCTGCGTCCAAGGTGATCAGCCCGCCGAGGATCCGGCTCACCAGCGCCTGTGCCTCCGTGGGGGTTCGCGGCAGCAGGAGCGTGGTGTCGTCGCCGAAGCGGACCACTGGCCGCTTTTCCATCTCGGCGACGCCGAGGGCCCAGCGGGCTTCCTGGGTAGCATCGGGTACCCGGTTCGCGGAGATGACTGGGCCGCTGATGCCCACCGCGTGAGCGGGTTCCGGCAGCTCGGCGGGGAAGTGCGCCTCGACGGCGAGGTCGGGAATCGCCACATACAACAGGCAGTCGCGGCGCAGCAGCAGGTAGGGGACTCTGGTCCTGACCAGTACGCGGTGCAGGTCGGTCGCGGTGACCTGGCGGCCGACGTCCGCCATCACCAGGACGCATGTGCTCAGGTCGAGGCCGGCGTCGGTGACCTGCTCATAGGCGACCCGTGGGTCGACCCGACGGTCGATCATCTGGCTGAGCAAGTCTGCGCCTTGCCTGCGTTGCTGCTCGCGTGCCGTGACCAGCTGAGCCAGCTCGAGTGCGGCACCAGTGGCGATGTGCTGGAGCAGGACCGGGCTCGGTAGCTGGTTGCCGAGGGGTTCGACGACCAGTGCGGTCGGCTGGTCGCCGGGGACCGCCACGGCAACCGCCCCAGCGTTGCCCGGGGCCGCGCCCGGGAGGTTCAGGCGCAGCATTCCTGGGATCGCGTTGCGGTGCGCCAGGTAGCTTTCGACGAGCGCGCTGCCGAAAGAGGTCTCCTCCCCCTCGCCGAACAGCGAGAGCCCGGTTTCGGGGTCGACCAGGTAGAGCCGGATCCCGAGCTCCTGCCCGAGCTTGCGGAGCGTCTCTGGCCCGGGCTGCGCGGAGACCACCGAGGCCCGCAGGAGTTCATACAGCCGCGCGACGCGTCTGAGCTGGCGGGACTCCTCACGGTCGTTGGCGTCGGCCACGGCGCGGACCACGGCGGTGAAGGGAACGCTGAACGGGACGCCCAAGAGCGGCAGGCCCAGCTCGTCGGCCTTCCTGGTGGCACCGACGGTGAGCGGCGGCCCGGACATGCCCAGCCCAAGCGCAAGCCCGCTGGCTCCTGCCTCGCACAGCTTCTCTACGAAGTTGATCTGGGCCAGTTCCTCGGGAGGCATCCCGGTGCCGTTGGTCAGCAGCAGCTCGCCAGTCCCGTGCCATTCCCACGGGTTGGGCAGGTCGGAGGTGTGCACCCAGCTGATCTCGCGGTCTAGCCCGTCGGCGCCGGCGATCAGGGTTACCTGCAAGTGCGGCAGCTGGAGCAGCTCACGAACCGTGATCGACATCTCGCACTCAGCCCACCCCTGCCACGCACGGCGTGATTGAGCGGCCCCAAGGGCCTCTTAGCACTTCATACCGCAGTATGACGGCGGCCGGAAGGTCTGTGTTCAGGTCGGATGGTCTCGGCCGGGCTTGATCCAGATCCTGTACTGGTAGGCACCAGTGTTGGAGACGCCGATGGCTCAGTCTCATCCAGCCGAACCGGAGCAGCACCTGGCGAGCACGACCCGCTCGCCGGAGCCGATCACCTGGCCGCAGGGGAAGACCGCGGCCGGGTGCCTCACGTTCGACATGGACGCCGAAGCGGCCGTGCTGACCGCGGACAGCTCGTCGATCAGCCGGATGACGCCGATGAGCCACCAGTCCTACGGGCCGCTGGTCGGGGTGCCGCGCATCCTGGCCCTGCTCGAGCGGCACGATCTCCAGGCCACGTTCTTCGTACCCGGGTACTCCGCGCAGCGCTACCCCCAGGTCGTGCGCAGTATCGCTGAGGCGGGCCACGAGATCGCGCACCACAGCTACTTCCACGAGAACACCGTCGGCATGGACGAGAAGACCGAAGCGGCAATGCTCGACCTGGGGTTGCAGGCGCTGCGGGACGTCGCCGGAGTGCGGCCCGACGGGTACCGGGCGCCGATGTGGGAGATGAACTACCACACCCCGCGGCTGCTGGCCGAGCGGGGATTCCTGTACGACTCAAGCCTGATGGACTCCGACTATCCGTACCTGCTCGCAGTCGGTGAGACCTCGGCTGCCGACACGCTGGTCGAGATCCCGGTGTCGTGGGGTCTGGACGATTGGGAGCAGTATGCGTTCCTTCCAGACCTGATCGGCTCGGGTGTCATCGAGAGCCCTGCAAAAGCGTTGGAGAGCTGGACGCTCGAACTCGAGGCGATGCATCAGCTCGGTGCAGCGTTCGTCCTCTGCTGTCACCCGTTCCTGTCCGGCCGTCCGGGTCGGGCCGCGGCGCTCGAACGCCTGATCGAGCGGATGAAGTCCCTACCCGGGCTTTGGATCACGACGGTGGGCAACGTGGCCCGGCACACCGCATCGCTGAACCTGTCTCCCCGCACCTGTCCCCAGCCCATCCTCCCCGCCGACGCCCCTTGG
>DATKRG010000155.1:0-38098 GCA_035532275.1 Streptosporangiaceae bacterium
GCCCTGCGGCTGTTCCGCGAGACCGGCTACGAGGCCACCACGATGCGGGCCATCGCCCGCGAGGCCGGGGTGTCGACCGGCAACGCCTACTACTACTTCGGCTCCAAAGAGGAGCTGATCCGCGAGTTCTACGCCCGCAACCAGGCCGAGCACGAGGCGGCCTGCCGGCCCGTGCTCGCCGCTGAGACCGAGTTCGCGCCCCGGCTCCGCGGCACGCTGCGGGCGCTGATCGAAGTGATGAGCCCGTACCACACCTTCGCCGCCAAGTTCTTCAAGCACGCAGCCGAGCCGAACAACCCGCTGAGCCCGTTCAGCAGCGAGTCCAGCCCGCTGCGCGCGTCGGCGCTGGCCCTGTACCGGGAGGTGGCCGACGGCTCGTCCGCCCGGCTGGACCAGGAGCTGCGCGCCCAGCTGCCCGAACTGCTGTGGCTGTACTCGCTGGGCATCGTCATGTTCTGGGTGCACGACACCTCCCCCGGCTGTGCCAAGACCTACCAGCTGATCGACCGCACCGTGCCGCTGGCCGACCGGCTGGTGTCCATGTCGCGGCTGCCCATCCTGCGCTCGACCCTGACCGACGTCATCTCGATCATCGCCGAGATGCGCTCCTGACCAGGGGCCGGGCGGGCGGTTAGGGTGGCCTCATGCCGGATCGACGGGAGATCCTGGAGGTAGCGGGCCGCCCGGTGGTGATCACCAACCCGGGCAAGGTCTATTTCCCGGCCGCCGGGTACACCAAGCTCGACGTGGTCCGCTACTACCTCAGCGTGGCCGAGGGCGCCATCCGCGGGGTGGCCGGCCGGCCGATGGTGCTCAAGCGGTTCGTCAACGGCGCCGGCAAGGAGGCGTTCTTCCAGAAGCGGGCGCCAGACTCGCGGCCCGACTGGACCGAGACGGTCACGCTGAGCTTCCCATCCGGGCGCAGCGCCGAGGAGATCGTGGTCCGCGACGCCGCGCAGCTCGCCTGGGTGGTCAACCTGGGCTGCATCGATCTCAACCCGCACCCGGTCCGGGCCGGTGACCTGGACCATCCGGACGAGCTGCGGGTGGACCTGGACCCCGTCCCCGGCGTCGGCTGGCCGCAGATCCTCGGTGTCGCCCTGGTCGCCAGGGACGCGCTGGCCGACTTCGGCCTGACCGGCTGGCCGAAGACCTCCGGTTCGCGCGGCTTCCACATCTACGCGCGGATCGAGCCGCGCTGGAGCTTCACGCAGGTCCGCCGCGCCGCGGTCGCGCTGGCCCGCGAGATCGAGCGGCGGGCGCCGGGCCTGGCCACCGCCAAATGGTGGAAGGAGGAACGGCACGGCGTCTTCGTGGATTACAACCAAAATGCCAAGGACCGAACGGTGGCTTCGGCGTACTCCCTGCGCCCGACCCCCGACGCCCGGGTGTCCACTCCTTTGACCTGGCCGGAGGTGGACGGCTGCCAGCCGGAAGCGTTCACCATCGGCACCGTGCCGGAGCGGTTCGCGCGGCTCGGCGACCCCTGGCGGGAGATGGACGGGGCGGCCGGGTCGCTGGAGCCGCTGCTGGCCCTGGCCGACGAGCACGAGGCGGCCGGGCTCGAGGACGCGCCCTGGCCGCCGCACTTCGACAAGCAGGCCGGCGAGCCGCCCCGGGTCCAGCCCTCCAAGCGCCGGGCGGGCACCACCCCGTCACCCGCGCCAGGCAAGCCCAGCGGGCCGACCGGGCGGCGCCGGACCACGATGCCGCTGATCGAGGTGGCCCGCGCCGCCAGCGAGGCGGAGGCACGCGCGGGCCTGGAGCGGTGGAAGGAGCGGCACCCGGACGTGTGGCCGCTGCTGGAGCCCGCCGACGTCCTGGTCGACGCGATGCGCGGGAGCAGCTCCACCTGGACCCGCATCCGGCTGAACCTGCAGCATGTGCCGCCGGACCAGCGGCCGCCGCAGGAGGCGCTGGAAGTGGACTACGACCCCTGGGCCGGCTACCGCGGCCCGCTGCCCCGCCCCGCTCCCCGGCGGCCGCCCCGCCAGCGGTAGCCCACGCGCCCGGCGGCGCTCAGCGGACGTGCGGCATGACCTCGGCGGCGATGAGCTCCAGGTGGTCGAGGTCGTGCAGGTCGAGGATCTGCAGGTACATCCGGGTCGCGCCGGCCTGCGCGAACCGGCCCAGCTTGTCGGCGATCTGCGCGGGCGAGCCGGCCAGCCCGTTGGCCTCCAGCTCGGCCACCTCCCGGCCGATCGCCGCCGCCCGGCGGGCGACGTCGGCGCCGGTCCGGCCGCAGCAGGCCACCTGCCCCGCCGAGCAGACCAGCGAGCCCGGGTCCCGGCCCGCCGCCTCGCAGGCGGCGCGGACCCGGCCGAACGCGGCAGCGGTCTCCTGCTCGCTGACGAACACGATGTTGTACTCGTCAGCGAACCTCGCGGCCAGGCTGGGTGTCCGGCGGGCCCCGTGCCCGCCGATCAGTATCGGCGGCCGGGGCCGCTGGGCCGGCTTGGGCAGGGCGGGTGAGTCGGTCAGCGCGTAGTAGGAACCGTCGAAGGAGAACGTCTTGCCCTCCGGCGTCTCCCACAGCCCGGTGATGATCTCCAGCTGCTCCTCCAGCCGGTCGAACCGTTCCGCCAGGCCCGGGAACGGGATTCCGTAGGCGGCATGTTCAGCGCCGAACCAGCCGGTGCCCAGCCCCAGCTCGACCCGGCCCGCACTCATCTCGTCCACCTGGGCGACCGCGATCGCCAGCGGGCCCGGGTACCGGAAGGTCGCCGCGCTCATCAGCGTGCCGAGCCGGATCCGGGACGTCTCACGGGCCAGCCCGGCCAGCGTGATCCAGGCGTCGGTGGGCCCGGGCAGGCCGGTCACGCTGCCCATCTTGAGGTAGTGGTCGGACCGGAAGAAGGCATCGAAACCGAGCTCCTCGGCGGCCCGCGCGACCGCGAGCAGCCGGCCGTAGTCGGCGCCCTGCTGTGGCTCAGTGAAGATCCGCAATTGCATGGCATCATCCTCGCCTACCGCCCGCCCGGTGCCATGCCCAGGGCCGGCGCTCAGCCGTCCACGGGGACCAGGGTGGCGACGCACTCCACATGGTGGGTCATCGGGAACGCGTCGAAGGCGCGCAGCGCGGCCAGCCGCCAGCCGAGCTCGGCGAACACGGCGATGTCGCGGGCGAGGGTGGCCGGGTCGCAGGAGACGTAGGCGACCCGGCGCAGCCCGGCTCCCGGGCGCAGCAGGTGCTGGACCAGCGCCCGGCCGGCCCCGGTCCGGGGTGGGTCGAGCACGGCCAGCTGTGCCGCGGGCCAGCCTTCCCCGGCGAGCATCGTGGCGACGTCACCGTGGTGGACGCGCACCCACGGTGAGCCGCGCAGGTTGTGCCGGGCGTCCCGGACCGCAGCCCGGTCACCCTCCACCCCGATCACGGCGCCATCTGGCCCCACCGCCTCGGCCAGCGCGCCAGCGAACAGGCCAGCCCCGCAGAACAGGTCCAGTGCCACGTCGCCCGGGCCGGGCGCCAGCGCGGCCAGCACGGCCGCTGTGAGCGCGTCCGCGGCACCCGGGTGAACCTGCCAGAACGTGCCTGCCGCGACCCGCCAGGTCCGCCCGGCCGCGCTCTGGCGCAGGTAGCCCCGGCCCCGCAGGGTGGTGAGCCTGCCACCGGGGCCGCTGACCAGGACGGTGTCCACCTGGCCGGCCAGGCTGGCCACCGCGTGGGCGGCCACGGACTGGCGCGCCGAGGGCTCACCCGCCGCGGGCCGGGCGGCCCGCGGGCGCCGGCCCGGCGCCGGGGTCACGGTGACGGCACGTTCCCCCGAGCCCGGGGACACGGCCACCTCCAGCGAGGACACCTGCTCCCAGCGCTGCCCGGCCACCCCGGCCTGGTGCACCAGCGGATGCGCGAGCGGGCAGTCGCCGACCTCGACGACCTCGTGTGAGCGGTGCCTGAGCAGCCCGGTGGCGCCGCCTGGGCCGACCGAGTACCGGATCCGGGTCCGCCACCCCAGGCCGCCCTGGCCGCCGGGCAGCGGCTCGACCGCGACCGCGAGATCCAGCCCGGCGATCCGCCGCAGCTGCTGCCGGATCACCTCGGCCTTGAGCGTGCGCTGCGCGTCCGGGCTGGCATGCTGCCAGTCGCAGCCACCGCAGCCGCCGGGCCGCGCGTGCGGGCACGGCGGCTCGACCCGGTCCGGTGAGGCCTGCAGGATCTGCACCGCCTCGGCCCGGGCGAACCTGGCGGTAGCGTCGGTGACCCGGGCGCGGACCCGCTCGCCGGGCAGCGCGTGCCGGACGAACACGACCCGCCCGCCCGGCTCCCTGGCCACGCACCAGCCGCCGTGCGCGACCTCGCCGACCACCAGGTCCAGCAGCTCTTCCCGGGCCGAACCGGCGCCCGGCGCCGCCGTCCTGATCGCAGATTCCACGCTGCTCCCTCGCCTCGTCGTCCCCCAGTATGCCGGCCGGGAGTCGTGTCACCGTTCCCGGGGGATTACCGTGGCTGAGCACCGTAGTCACTGGAGGGCGGCCGTGCACATCGTCATCATGGGTTGCGGGCGGGTTGGCTCCACGCTCGCTCACATCCTGGAGGAACAGGGCTACTCGGTCGCCATCATCGACCAGGACCGGGAGGCGTTCCGCAAGCTGCGGTCCGGGTTCAAGGGCAAGCGGGTCACCGGGGTCGGGTTCGATCAGGACGTGCTGATCGAGGCCGGCATCGAGGAGGCGGACGCCTTCGCGGCCGTGAGCAGCGGCGACAACTCGAATGTGATCGCCGCTCGGGTCGCCCGGGAGTCGTTCGGCGTGGAACGGGTCGCGGCGCGCATCTACGACCCCCGGCGCGCTGAGGTCTACCAGCGGCTGGGCATCCCGACCGTGGCCACGGTCCGCTGGACCGCTGACCAGATGCTGCGCAGGCTGCTGCCGGATGGCTCGGAGCCGCTGTGGCGGGACCCGACCGGCGCCGTCGTGCTGGCCGAGGTGGCGTACTCGCAGGACTGGGTGGGTGAGAAGGTGCACACGCTGGAGGAGGCGTCGCGGGCGCGGGTGGCCTTGATCGCCAGGCTCGGTGAAGCCATGCTGCCCGCGCCGGGCACGGTGCTGCAGGAGGGCGACGTGCTGCACGTGATCGCGGCGGAAAGCGATCTGGAACGCATCTCGGCCGTCTTCTCCCGCCCGGTAGCGGGCAGCCGGTCGCACGGGAAGGGAGCGAGCTGATGCGGGTCGCCATCGCCGGGGCGGGCGCGGTCGGCCGGTCGATCGCCAGCGAGCTGCTCGACAACGGCCACGAGGTCCTGCTGATCGACAAGAGCCCCCGGTCCATCGCGGTGGACAGCGTCCCCCGGGCCGAGTGGCTGCTCGCGGACGCGTGCGAGATCACCTCGCTGGACGAGGCTGCGCTGGAACGCTGCAATGTGGTCATCGCCGCCACCGGCGACGACAAGGCCAACCTGGTCGTGTCGCTGCTGGCCAAGACCGAGTACGGGGTGCCGCGGGTGGTGGCCCGCATCAACCACCCCAAGAACGAGTGGCTGTTCAACGAGTCGTGGGGCGTCGATGTGGCCGTGTCCACGCCGCGGCTGCTGTCCGCGCTGGTGGAGGAGGCCGTCAGCGTCGGCGACCTGGTCCGGCTGATGACCTTCCGGCAGAGCGAGGCCAGCCTGGTCGAGCTGACCATGCCCGACGACGCACCGCTGGTGGGCACCAGGATCGGCGACATCACCTGGCCGGCCGACACCGCCCTGGTGGCGATCCTGCGGGAGGGGCGGGTGATCGTGCCGGGGGCCGACGACCCGCTCGCGGCCGGGGACGAGCTGCTGTTTGTGACCAGCGAGAACGTGGAGGATGAGCTGGCCAGCCTGCTGTCGGGCGAGCGCTGACCCGCCGGGTCAGCGGCGGGAAGGCTGGCCGGCCACCGGGCCGGTCATCCGTGCCCGGCGATCATCACCGTGGCCGTGCCGGCGACGGCGAGCATGGCCAGCCCGTCCAGCATCCGCCAGCGCAGCGTCCTGATCACCGACTGCAGGTAGTCACCGGTCTCGCCACCCCCGCGGCCCCCCAGCCGGGCGGTGTCCCGCAGCAGGGCGGCCGCCCTGCCCAGCGCGTGCAGCAGGCCAAGCGCCGCCGCGGCCATCACCCCCAGCCGCAGGTTCCCGATCGCGGCGACAGCCAGCAGCAGCAGGCCGAAACCGGCGTAGGGGTTGCGGGTGGCGAACCCGGGGCCCAGCAGGGATCCCCAGACCAGAGTGCGCCGCCAGCGCGGGGCACCGTCCACCCACTGCGACGGGACCTGCCAGGTCCCGCCCGGTGGCGGCAGCCCAGGGCGGCCGGCCGTCTCGATCAGGCCGTAGTAGGCCCCGTAGACGATGATGAGCGCCAGCGCGGCGCGGCTTACCGGCACCGCATTGGTCACCAGGCCAACCAGCATCCAGACACCGACGGCGGGCACGGCGTACGCGGCGAGGAGCCACAGGCGCCTGGTGATCCTCCCGACCGGGAGGTCGGCGGCCAGGGAGGTCGCCGAGTTCGCGCCTCAAGGCGAATAGGCCTTGGAGTAGCCGTTCATGACGGCCACCACGGCGGCCATGGCCGCGAGGACGGCGGTCCCGCCGGCCGCGAACCAGCCGGCGGCCAGCCCGGCTGTCACAGCACCGATGGCGGCCGCGGCCTTCGCCAGGGACATCGGGGCGCTCAGGAGGCGGCGATGACTGCTTCGGTCCGCTTCTGCTCGGTGAGCACATCGTGGTGGGTGCAGCAGTCGCGGCACAGCACCCCGCTCACGCAGATGCACAGGTTGCAGCTATTGGTCGGCTTGCAGTCCTGGCACAGCTTGAAGCCCTGGCCGCACTTGCCATACCCGGTGCAGTGCACCCAGGTCCCGGTGGACCACACGCACAGGCCGCCGCAACTGGTCGGCGGGTGCTTGCACAGGGAGTGGTTGGGCGGGCACCCCAGGTTCGGGCAGCCAGATGAGCAGATCGGGCTCGGGCCGCACTTCTCCGGGCAGGTCACGCTCGCGAACGCCGGACGCTGGCCGAGCACGACCGCCCCGGCGGTGGTCGCCCCGGTCAGGATGACTGTCCGCAGGGCCGCCCGGCGGTTGATGGCCCTGGCGACCTTCTCGGTCCCCTTGCCGACCCGCGTGTCCAGGCCCCGCCCCAGTTCTCTCCACCTAGCCACCGGCAGCCTCACCTTTCCTCGCCAGCGACCTCTCCTCGCCAGCGATAGCGGTCATCATGTCAGGGTTGTGCCCATCTCGTGCGCCCGACACGACAGGCAGTCCCCCGCCGTCGGGAGCTGGCAGCAGTGACGCGGTCACAAACGCCCGGACGTCACCGCGGCGGGTGGCCGGGCCAGCGGCCCGGACGATCCCGGCACCGTCGATCGCCACCAGCAGCGGGGTGGCGGAGACGCGGTAGGCCTCCAGGGTAGCGTCGGCCTGCACCTGGCCAAGCGGCAGCCGGGTGGCCCGGAACGGCTCGGAGATCTGCAGGTAGCTGGGCGGCTCGGAAACCATCAGCAGCGGCCGTGTCCCGGTCAGCTCGCCGTCGGTGTCGGCAGCGTTCAGTGCCGTCACCAGCTCCTCGCAGGCGGGGCAGGTGGGATCGACGAACGCCACCAGGCTGGCCTGCCCGCCACCGGGCTGGAAGGACTGCGCTGTGCCGCCCGGCCCGCCATCCCGCCCGCCGCCCGGGACGCCGCCCGGGACCCCGGGGCCGGCCAGCGTCACATACTCGAAGCCGGCCGCCGGGCTGCCCACCGCCGGGCCGAGCTCGGCCGGTGAGCGGGTCACCGTGAGATGCCGTCCCAGCTGCCGGAACATCAAGATCACCAGCACGCCCAGGGCCAGCAGCAGCGCCCACTGGGCGACAGCGAGGTAGACCGGGATCCTCATGACGTCTCCAGCTCCAGTTTCCGGGCCGACCCCAGGGCGCGGGCGGCACTGAACGCGGCGAGCCCCACCACCGCCGCCGATGCCAGCAGCAGGGTCCGTGACCCGGGCCCGACCCCGGTCATGGCCGGCGGCACGCGGACCATCGCGACTGCCGCGGTGGCCGCGATGGCCAGGCTGCGGGCGATCCCGGCCAGATCGAACCGGCGGTTGGACAGTGCGCCGAAACAGCGGCACGAGCGGCCGCGGTGAAACAGGTAACCGAGCCCGGACACCAGCACGAACCCGCAGGCCAGCGCCAGCACGACGGGGTTGATCCAGCCGGCGGAGGGCAGCACCAGGCTGGCGACCCCGGCCACGAGCTCGGTGAGGGCCACAGCCAGCGCGGCGGCCCGCACGGCGCCCCTGGGCACCCGGAACGTCAGCAGCAGCCGCACCGCCGCCGCGAAGCTGGCCAGGTCGGCCAGTTTGGCGCTGCCCGCGACGAGCAGCATGACCGCCAGCCCCGCCTTGGCCGCCAGCGCCACCAGGTTCATGCCCGCGCCCCCGTCCTGGCCGGGACCGTGGCCAGCGTGTCCTCGCTGGGGTCGATCTGGGCCAGCCGCCACAGCTTGGCGACCTGCCAGGCATGGTTGACCAGGCTGCAGGCGCGTACCCGCCCGGCAGAGTCAACGAACACCAGGAACGGCATCACCCGGACGTTGTACTTGCCGTACAGCGCGGGCGATCCGGTGACCACCGGGACCCTGCCCAACTCGTTCATGTCGAGCACGGCCCTGGCGAGGTCGCCCGGCTGCCGGGTCAGCATGACGATTTCCAGGCCCGGGGCCCGCTCAGCCAGTTCCCGCAGGCCATCGGCCACCGACGGGAACGACTTCAGTGAATGGTCTGCGAAGACGATCAGCTGCAAGGGTCCCGCCTGCGGCGGGGATGCGGCCGGGCTGCCCGCGGTGTCCGTGAGCGACCAGGCCGGCGCGGCGCTCCCCCGCGGCAGGCCGTCGTCGGCGAGCGCCCGTGACCCGGACAGGTAGTAGACCTCGATGGTCGCGAATATCGCGATGACCACCGCGACGCCAATGGCCGTCCCCGTTACCAGGAACAGGATGGATGAAATCACTCAGGCCTGGCCAGGCAGAAAGATGAGTTCATGTCCCGCTCGGTCTTGTCGCCGTCAGAACAAGTCACGGCCCGCCGGCGGCGGCACAGCCCGGCCGTGATTAGCATGCCCGTGGGCTAGCGGAACCCCATGGTTCACCGTGGGCAGCCGGATGTCAAGGCCGCCGGCGGCAGCTAGCAGGCCAAACCCGGGCAGCCCGGGAAGCGGCTAGCGGGTCTCGGTTATCTCGGGGCCGCGCTCGAACGGGTTCAGCGGCCACCGGCCTTCGCCCGGCTCGGGCGGCTCCTCGGCGAGCGCCTGCAGCGCCTCCTCGGGCAGCCGGATCTCCAGCAGGTCCCTGGGCGGAACCGGATGATCGCCGCGGACCACGACGACCCCGGCGAACACCTGCTCAAGCGGCCTGGCGACCGCGCCATGGACGGCCGCCGGGCCGCTGATCAGGCCGCGCAGGAACCAGCGCGGACCGTCCACCCCCAGGAACCTGACCGGCTCCAGGGCGCCGCGCCGGCCGCCGCTGACCGGGTCGGCTGGAATGATCCGCGCGTGCAGCTCGATCCCGAACGGGCCGTCGGCCTCGGTGCTCTGCCCGCCGCTCCTGCCCACTTCGGCCGCGATCTCCTGCCTGACCTCGTCCCACAGGCCACCGCTCTTCGGGGCGGCGAACGCCTGCAGTTGCAGGCCGCTGTCACCGCGCACCACCGTGATCCAGGCCGGCTGGTTCTCCACCACGCTGATCTGGACTTCGCAGCCCTCGACCGCGGGCACCAGCAGGCTGCCGAGGTCCATCCGCTGCTGAGCGGGCACGTCCTCATCGGCGTCCCAGGGCCCCGCCACGTCCCCCGGTCCCCGGCCGGACGGCTCACCGCGGCTGCCCGGCGTCCCGGCCGCCTGCGTCCCGGGCTCGTCCGCGTCAGCGCGGCGGCGACGGAACACTGCCATCTGCTCCTCTGTCTCGCAGCTTGTTCTCTGCTTGCTCGTGGGTCTGCTCGCTGGCCTGCCGGTGGCCCCCGCCTGCCGCGTGACCGCCGGTGGACCCGAAGCCGTCCTCGCCGCGCGCCGAGCCTGGCAGCGAGTCCACCTCGTGCAGTTCGGCGCGGGCGACCTGCTGGATGACCAGCTGGGCGATCCGGTCCCCGCGCTGGAAGCTCACCGCGTGCCGGAGGTCGGTGTTGAGCAGGGTTACCCTGACCTCGCCACGGTACCCCGCATCCACCGTTCCCGGCGCATTGACGAGGGTGACCCCATGCCGGGCGGCGAGCCCGGACCGGGGCTGGACGAAGGCGGCATAGCCGTCGGGCAGCGCTATCGCCACCCCGGTGCCAACGATGGCCCGCTCCCCGGGCCCGAGTGTCACCCCGGCGGCGGCGTACAGGTCCAGGCCGGCGTCGCCGGGGTGCGCGCGGGCGGGCAGCGGCAGGCCGGGGTCGAGGCGCTTGATGAGCACCGGGACGGTGTCTTCCACGGTGGTGAACCCTACCGCCGCCGGGCCACCAGCCCCGGCCGATCGGGCTGGCCCGGCGGCGGGCCGGCGCCCTTGCCGCGCAGGTGTGGCCAGGCCCGGACGAGCGCGGCGGTGACCGGGACCGCGACCACCGCGCCGACGATGCCGGCCGTGGCGCCGCCCACCGCGAGCACCAGGATGATCGCGAGCGGGTGCAGACGGACCATCCGGCCCACCACCAGCGGCTGCAGCAGGTGGCTCTCCAGCTGGTTCTCCAGGATGAAGATGGCCACCAGCACCACGGCCGCGACCCAGCCCCGGGTGCCGAGGGTGACCGCCACCGCCAGCGCACCTGCCACCAGGATCCCGACCAGCGGCACGAACGCGGCCAGGAACACCAGGATGATGAGCGGCACCAGCAGCGGCACCCCCATCACCCACAGGGTGAACCCGATCACGACCGCGTGGATGGCAGCGACCGCGATGGTGCCGCGGACGTAATAGGTCAGCGCCAGCCAGGCCGCCGCGCCCGCTCCCTGCGCGCGGCGCCTGCCCTCCGGGCCCAGGTGGCCGACCAGCCAGGCCCAGATCCGGTCTCCGTCCTTGAGCAGGAAGAACGTGATGAACATCATCAGGACCAGCCCGGCCAGGAACTCCAGGAAGATCTTCCCGCCGCTCAGCACCGTGCCCGCCACCGCGCTCTGGTGCTGTTTGAGGAACGTCAGCAACCGGTTCGACAGCTGCTCCAGGCTTGACTGGCGGAAGTGGAACGGCGGCCCGGCCAGCCATCGCTGCAGGTCATGGACGGTGTTGCCGAGCTCGCGCACCAGCGTCTGGTAGTTGGCCGAGGTCTGGGTGGCGGCTAGCGCGGCGGCTCCCGCCAGGACCGCCACCGCCACCAGCACCGTGCACCAGGTCGCGGCCAGGCCAGGCAGGCCGGCCCGGCGCAGGCGGCGGGTCAGCGGCCGCAGCAGCGCCGTCAGCAGCAGCGCGGCCACGAACGGCAGCACCACGATCCGGAGCATGCTGGCGAGCCGGAACAGCAGGTAGATCACGATCCCGAGGACGAGCAGGCGCCAGGCCCAGCCGGCCGCTACCTGCAGCCATCCCGGCACCTGCGACTGGCCGCCGCCGGCCGGCCAGCCCGCCACCCCGGGGCCGTCCCCGCCGGCCTGCACACCAGTGCCCGGGGCAGTGGCGGTCTGGCCGCCCTCGTCCCGGTGACCGCGCCATCGCCGTCGCCCCATCATGTCCCCATGTAACCAACTACCGTGGACTCATGCGTGTCTACCACGAACGCCTGCGGGTGCCGCTGTCCTGGTGGCTGCTCGGCATGGCGGTGATCGTGCTCCTCGGCGCCGAGGTCGGGGCAGGCTGGGGCTGGCGGGTCACGGCCGTCGTCTACGCGGTCCTGGTGGGCTTCTACGTCGCGATGCTGGTGTCGTGGGGGCGGGCCAGCGTCGAGGTGACCAGCGACGAGCTGCGGGTCGGCGGGGCGCGGCTGCCACTGGCCGCGGTCGGCGAGGTGAGCGCCCTGGACCAGGCGCAGACCCGCGCCATCCGGGGCCCCCGGGCCGACCCGGCTGCCTTCCTGCTGGTCCGGCCGTACCTGCGGCAGTCCGTGTACGTCGAGGTGACCGACCCGGCGATCGGCGTTCCGTACTGGCTGCTTGGCTCGCGCCGGCCAGCCGACCTGGCCAGCGCCATCAGCAGGTCGCGGCCCGCCGCCCGGGCGGGCGACAGCGCCGTGGGATGATCGACCGGCAGGATGGCCGGCGGGCAGGATGGCCGGCGGGCGGGCGGGGGCATCGGGGAGCCAGATCGCTTCGGGGAGCAGGGAGGAACTGGGAATGCCTGACAATCGCGGGAACGGCGGCACCAAGGCACTGGGGGCCATCGCCGCCTTCGCCGCGGCCTACGGGGCCCGCCGGATCATCACGCTCGGGTGGAAGCAGGTCACCGGCAAGGAGCCGCCCAGCGACCCGCACGACCCGCATGTGGGGATCGGTGAGGCGCTGAGCTGGGCGGTGGTACTCGGAGTGGGCATCGAGACGGCACGGCTGCTGGCCATGCGGGCGGCGACCAGGAAGCTGCGCCAGGCCACCGCCGACGAACTTCAGCAGTGAGCGGACGCGGGACTGCCGGGCCCGTGCCAGACTTGGTTGCCGTGCCAGACCATGACCGTTCGCGCATGTCATACAAGCTTGGCTACGCGCTGCGGCACCCGGGCAGGGTCTTTCCCTACGCCCGGCGCCGTAGCCGCGACGCCCTGCTGGGCCTGAAGTCGCCCGACCATGTCAGCTACTACCGGGGTGTGATGAAGTCCGATGCCGCCCGCTGCGCCGAGGGCGCGGTGGGCAGCAACACCCACGAGTCGTGGCTCAAGGTCGGCCAGATGCAGTTCGACTACCTGCTGGGGCACGGCCTGCAGCCCGGTGACCGCATGCTGGAGATCGGCTGCGGCAATCTGCGGGCCGGCCGCTTGTTCATCGGCTACCTCGGCCCGGGCAACTATCACGGTATCGACATCTCCCCCGACATCCTGCTGGCCGCCCAGCAGGCCGTGGTGACCTATGGCTTGCAGGCCAAGCTCCCGCATCTGACGCTGGTCAACGACCTGAAGCTCGGGTTCCTCCCGTCGGCCAAGTTCACCGTGGTGCACGCGCACAGCGTCTTCTCCCACTCGCCGCTCGAGGTGATCGAGGAGTGCCTGGCCCACGTGGGCCGGATCATGACGTCCGATGGCATCTTCGACTTCACCTTCGACCGGACCGAGGGCACCGAGCATCAGGTCCTGCGGGAGGACTTCTACTACCGCACCGAGACCCTGGCCGCACTCGCCGACCGGTACGGGCTGGATGCGCAGCTCATGGCCGACTGGGAGGAGCTTCCGCACGCCCAGTCCAAGATCAGGATCACCCGCCGCAGCTGACGCCCGGTGCCGCCGGCCAGCAGAGCCTCAGATCAGCGGAGCCTCAGGTGACCGAGCCGGCGGCAGCGCCGGTCGCCCGGTCGCCCCAGCGCGCCCGCGCCGCCTCGAGGTCCAGCGGCGCGATCATCGCGCCCTGCTGGAGTTCGGCTTCCCAGTCCTCGGCCGGGACCCGCCACATCACCTCGAACTCGATCCCGCTCGGGTCCTTGGCGTACAGGGACTTGGAGACCCGGTGGTCGCTGGCCCCTACCAGGGCGCCGCGCTCGGCCAGTGCCCGCCGCATGTCGTCGAGTTCGGCGAGTGTGCCCACCTCCCAGGCCAGGTGGTACAGGCCCGGGCTGGGGACGGCGTCGGCCGGCCGGCGGTCCCCGCCGATCTCGAACAGCCCGAGGTCGTGGTCGTTCGCCGACCCCGGTGCCCGCAGGAACGCGGCCTGGCCTGGGATCTCGGTCCGGATCTCGAACCCCAGCGTGGCGGTATAGAAGCCGATAACGCTGGCCAGGTCATGGACGTACAGGACAGCGTGATTGAGGCGGCGCACGGCCATGTCAGGCCCTCCCTGCTTGTGCCCGGTCTCCGGCCGTCCCCTCGGGGACGCGCCGGGCCGCAGACCATGTGTTCATCACCGACGGGGGTGTCCTGTCACAGACAAGCCCACCGCGGCGCCGCCTCATTCCCGGCGCTGGCGGCTCAGCGGCCGATCTGCTTGCGGCTGCGGATCCGTCCCAGCCGCCTGCGCTGGGACGGGTCGAGCATGAAGTAGGCGGCGGCCGGCAAAGCGATCGCGGCCGCGATGATCAGCAGGCTGATCTCCCAGGGAAGGAAAATAAGCAAGATCAAGCCGACGGCGACCCCGCCGATCGCGACCTTCATGTGACCCGACACTGTGCCCTCCTCAGGGGCCGGGAACCAGACCGGCTGCCCGCCGCGTCCCTGCCCACTCACACTTCACCACATCCTCGCCCCATCCGGGAAACGCCGGACGATTCCCACGTAGTCCCGGTTCCCGGCTGCCCGGTCGCGCGGGACCGGGGCCGCCGGCCAGGATGGTCCCTGTAACCCGGAGGACCAGATGACCCTTTCACTGCCGATCGACGCCGACGCCAACGAACTGCTGTCCCGCAACCCGCTGGCACTGCTGATCGCCATGCTCCTCGACCAGCAGGTAACGCTGGAGAAGGCTTTCACCTCTCCCCGGGACCTGGTCCGGCGGCTCGGCCACGAGCCCACCGCCGCCGAACTGGCCGGCTTCGGCCCCGAAGCGCTGGCGGCGATCTTCAGCGAGCGCCCCGCGCTGCACCGCTACCCACGCGCCATGGCCGCCCGGGCCCAGCAACTGTGCCAGCTGCTCGTGGAGCGCTACCAGGGCGAGGCCGCCAACGTCTGGGCGGGCGCCGCCACCGGCAAGCAGCTGCTCGCCCGGATCGGCGAACTGCCGGGCTTCGGCCCCGACAAGGCACGCATCTTCCTCGCACTCCTCGGCAAGCAGTATGGCGTCCGCCCCGACGGCTGGCGCGAAGCAGCGGGCCACTTCGGCGAGAAAGACTCACACTGCTCCGTGGCCGACATCGTCGACGCCGGCTCCATGGCAGCCGTCCGCGCCTACAAGCAAGCCCGCAAGTCCGCTCATGCCTGAACCTGCGCGGGCCCCGCTGTCTATTTGATCCCGTGCCGCCGGAGGATCTCCGCGACATCGCCGAGCTCCTCATCAGCCGGCGTCGCGCCCTTCCCCGCCTTCACCGCCTTGGCCGGCGCCCCGCTGGCAGCGGGGGCAGCGGCGACGGCCTTGCCAGGCTGCTGCCCACCGGCCTGCTTCCTGGCCCGCCCGCGCCGCAGTCCCCCGGAGATGGCGAACAGGGCGGCGGCGACCCCGGTCAGGATCACCCCGGCCCACCGCTCCGGCGAGAACACGAACGAGGTGGCGAAGCTGACGATCGCGGTGCCGAACCGCCACAGCAGCTCGATCACCCCGGTCAGATAGGCGGCCAGCGGCAGCAGCGACCATGCCACGCCCCGCAGGCCAGCCCCCGCGCCCCGGCGCCGCCACACCATGAAGCTCAAGATGAGCCCCACCAGGGTCAGCCCGCCGGTCAGCGGCAACCATGCGATCTGGCTATATGCCGACATGGCCGCCTCCCCTCAGTGGTGCCGTCCTTCTCATCGTCGCATACCGGCACGGATGCGCCGACACCTCAGCTGGACGGGCTGCCCGCCGCGAACCCGGCTGCCACCTCGCGCAGCCGGGGGAGGTCAACTTCGGCCAGCGACCGGGCGGCGGGCCGGCCCGGCCGGGGCGGCAGCGGCATGCTCGGGACCGCGATCACAGGGCAGCCGGCCGCCTCCGCGGCGGCGATCCCGGTGGCCGAGTCCTCCAGCACCACGCAGCTTCCGGGCGGCTCTCCGAGCAGCGCGGCGGCGCGCAGGTAGGGCTCGGGGTCCGGCTTGCCCCGGCTGACGTCCTCGCCGCAGACGGTGAGGGCGAACTCCAGGCCGGTGGCGGCGAGGACCGCCGTCATGAAGCGCCGCTGCGCGGAAGTGACCAGCGCGCGGGCGACACCGGCCGCGGCGACCTCGGCCAGCAGTTCCGCCGCCCCCGGCAGCAGCGGGACCCCGCGGGTGGTCACCAGCCCGGTCACCGCCTCCATCAGCCAGTGGCCGACCAGCGCCGGGTCGGCGGGCCGGGCTGCCTTGCCGAGCATGTACGCCACCCCCCGCTCCAGCGTGCTCCCGATCAGGTGATGCTGGTCGGCTGGGGTCCACGGGCTGCCGAGCCGGGCCATGACGGTGCGCTCGGCCTCGAACCACAGCGGCTCGGAGTCCACCAGCAGCCCGTCCATGTCGAACAGGACCGCCCCCAAGCCTCCGGTCATGCGCTGAAGTACCTCGCCTCGGGATGATGGACGATCAGCGCGTCGGTGGACTGTTCCGGGGCGAGCTGGAATCCCTCGGAGAGGGTCACGCCGATCCGCTCCGGGCGCAGCAGCCTGACCACCTTCGCCCGGTCCTCCAGCTCGGGGCAGGCGGGGTAGCCGAACGAGTACCGGCAGCCGCGGTAGCCCACCTTGAGTATGTCGTCCAGCAGGGGCGGATCGAAGGCCGCCAGGCCGAGGTCGGCACGGACCCGCCCATGCCAGTACTCTGCGAGGGCCTCTGTCAGCTGAACGGAGAGCCCGTGCAGCTCCAGATAGTCACGGTAGGCGTCCTTGGCGAACAGCTCGGCTGTCGCCTCGCTGATCTTGCTGCCCACCGTGACCAGCTGGAAGGCCACGACGTCCGGTTCACCGAAGGCTCGGGGCCGGAAGAAGTCCGCCAGGCACAGGTGCCGGTCGTGCCGCTGGCGCGGGAAGGTGAACCGCTCCCGCTCCCCGCCGCTCTCGTCGAGCACCACCAGGTCGTTGCCGTCACTGACGGCCGGGAAGTAGCCGTAGACCACGCCGGCTTCCAGCAGGCTCTCGGTCTGGATCCGGTCCAGCCACATCCGCAGCCGTGGCCGGCCCTCGGTCTCGGCCAGCTCCTCGTAGGAGGGGCCGGTGGCGCCCCGGGCCGGCTTGAGCCCCCACTGGCCCATGAAGGTGGCCCGCTCGTCAAGGAAGGTCGCGTAGTCGGCGAGCGCGATGCCCTTGATCACCCGGTCCCCGTAGAACGGGGGCGAGGGCAGCTCGTTGTCGGTGGCCACGTCCGACCGGGCCGGCATGTCGGCGGGCTCGGTCACCCGCAGCCGGGCGCCGGTGGCGACCCGGCGCTCCCGTGCCGCGGGCAGCCGCGCACCCACCTCCCCCCGCTTGACCGCCATGACGGCGTCCATCAGCCGCAGCCCCTCGAACGCGTCCCGGGCGTAGCGCACCTCACCGTCGAACAGGGCGGCCAGGTCCTGCTCCACGTAGGCCCGGGTGAGCGCGGCACCGCCGAGCAGGACCGGCCACCGGGTGGCCAGCCCGCGGGAGTTCAGCTCGGCAAGGTTGTCCCGCATCACCACGGTGGACTTGACCAGCAGCCCGGACATGCCGATGACGTCCACCTCGTGCTCGGCCGCCGCGTCCACGATCGCCGACAGCGGCTGCTTGATGCCGATGTTGACGACCTCGTAGCCGTTGTTGGACAAGATGATGTCGACCAGGTTCTTGCCGATGTCGTGCACGTCGCCCTTGACCGTGGCGAGCACGATGCGCCCCTTGCCCGACTCGGCCGACCGCTCCATGTGCGGTTCCAGGTGCCGCACCGCGGCCTTCATGACCTCGGCGGACTGCAGCACGAACGGCAGCTGCATCTGCCCGGAGCCGAACAGCTCGCCGACCGTCTTCATCCCGTCCAGCAGCACGTCGTTGACGATCTCCAGGGCCGGCCGCTGGCTGAGCGCCTCGTCCAGGTCGGCCTCGAGCCCGCCGCGCTCACCGTCGATGATCCGCCGCCGCAGCCGCTCCCACAGTGGCAGCCCGGCCAGCTCGGCCGCCCGGCTGGCCTTGACCGCGGCCGCGTCGACCCCTTCGAACTCCTCGAGCAGCCGCGCCAGCGGGTCGTACCCCTGCCGGCGGCGGTCATAGATGAGGTCGAGCGCGGTCTGCAGCTGCTCGCTGGGAATCCGGGCGATCGGCATGATCCGGGACGCGTGCACGATCGCCGAGTCCAGCCCCGCCCGGACGCACTCGTCCAGGAAGACGGAGTTCAGCACCGCCCGCGCGGCGGCGTTCAGGCCGAACGAGACATTGGAGATCCCCAGGGTGGTCTGGACGTCGGGGTAGCGCTGCTTGAGCGCGCGGATCGCCTCGATCGTCTCCAGGGCGTCCCGGCGGGTCTCCTCCTGCCCGGTGGCGATCGGGAACGTCAGGCAGTCCACGATGACGTCGGACATGCGCATGCCCCACCGGCCGGTGAGGTCCTCGATCAGCCGGGAGGCGACGGCGAGCTTCCAGTCCCGCGTCCGGGCCTGGCCCTGCTCGTCGATGGTCAGCGCGATGACCGCGGCCCCGTGCTCGGCCACCAGCGGCATGATCGTGGCGATGCGGGAGCCGGGACCGTCCCCGTCCTCGTAGTTGACCGAGTTCACCACGGCCCGCCCGGCCAGCATCTCCAGGCCCGCCCTGACGACCTCGGGCTCGGTGGAGTCCATGACAAGCGGGAGGGTGGCGGCGGTGGCGAGCCGGCCGGCCACCTCGGTCATGTCGGCCACACCGTCCCGGCCGACGTAGTCCACGCAGACGTCGAGCAGGTGCGCCCCGTCGCGGGTCTGCTGCCGGGCGATCTCGACGCACTCCTCGTACCGGCCGGCCAGCAGCGCGTCACGGAACGCCTTCGACCCGTTGGCGTTGGTCCGCTCCCCGATCGCCAGGAACGAGGTGTCCTGCCGGAAGGGCACATGCTGGTAGAGCGAGGACACGCCAGGCTCAGGCCGCGGCCTGCGGTGCGCCAGCGGCTTGCCGTGCACACGGTCCACCAGCACGGCCAGGTGCTCGGGCGTGGTGCCGCAGCAGCCTCCCACCAGCGCAAGACCGAACTCGGCTGTGAACGTCTCGTGCGCGTCGGCGAGCTCGCCCGGGGTCAGCGGGTAGTGCGCGCCGTCGGCGGTCAGCACCGGCAGGCCCGCGTTGGGCATGCAGGAAACCGGGACGGTCGCATGGCCCGCGAGGTAGCGCAGGTGCTCGCTCATCTCGCCGGGGCCGGTCGCGCAGTTGAGCCCGATCACGCTGATGCCCAGCGGCTCCAGGGCGGTGAGCGCGGCCCCGATCTCGGTGCCGAGCAGCATCGACCCGGTGGTCTCGATCGTCACCTGGGCGATGATCGGCAGGCCGGTCCCGGCCGCGCTGAGCGCCCGCCGGGCGCCGATGATCGCGGCCTTGGCCTGCAGCAGGTCCTGGCAGGTTTCGACCACGATGGCGTCCACCCCGCCGCGCAGCAGCCCGGCGACGTTGCGCTCGTAGGCGTCGCGCAGGTCACCGAAGCGGACGTGGCCCAGCGTGGGCAGCTTGGTGCCCGGCCCGACCGAGCCCAGCACCCACCGCGGGCGGCGGGGGGTGGTCCAGGCGTCGGCGGCGGCGCGGGCCAGGCTGGCACCGGCCTCGGACAGCTCTTCGATCCGCTCGCTGAGCCCGTATTCGCCCAAGTTGCCCAGGTTCGCGCCAAAAGTGTTGGTTGTGACGCAGTCGACCCCGGCTTCGAGATAGCCGTCATGGATGGCACGCACCACGTCCGGCCGGGTGACGTTGAGGATCTCGTTGCAGCCCTCATGACCATCGAAGTCACTGAGGGTGGCCGGGCTGGCCTGGAGCATGGTGCCCATCGCCCCATCGGCCACGACCACCCGCTGCGCCAGCATGGTGCGGAACTGGCCTGCCGGGGTCCCAGACCGGGGCGGGTGGTCAGTCGAGGTCATAGAGCCCATATTCTAGGCTCTCCCCTGCTCACCCGCGAGAGTGCGGCGGGTGGCGGCGGGCGGGCCGGCCAGGCGCCCGGTGATCATGGTCGAACACGTAACCTGGAGGGGTGCTCTGCTGGCGGCCGGACGGCGAAGAAGGAGGTGGTCGGTGATTGAGCTCGACGGCATCGGCGACCTCACCTCGCCCGTGATCATCGCCGCCTTCGAGGGATGGAACGACGCCGGTGAGGCGGCCAGCGGTGTCATCAGCCACCTGAGCCTCGCCTGGCAGGCGGTCCCGGCTGGCTCCATCGATCCCGAGGACTACTACGACTTCCAGGTCACCCGGCCGGTGATGGAGGTGGCGGAGGGACGCACCGAGCGGCTCGTCTGGCCGACCACCCGGCTGCTCACAGCCAAGCAGGACCAGAGCGATCGCGACATCATCCTCGTCCAGGGCATCGAGCCCAACATGCGCTGGCGCGGCTTCTGTGCTGAACTGGTGGAATCGTTCGCCAGCCTCCACGCCGAACTGGTCGTGCTGCTCGGCGCGCTGCTCGCGGACTCCCCGCACACCCGGCCGGTGCCGGTGACGGCCGCGGCCTCCAACCCGGCCCTCGCCGCCGACCTGCGCGCGGAGCCGGTCGACTACAAGGGCCCGACCGGCATCGTGGGAGTGCTCCAGCACGCATGCGCGGACGCGGGCATCCCCGCTGTCTCGCTCTGGGCGTCCGTCCCGCATTATGTGGCCCAGCCACCCAGCCCCAAGGCGACGCTGGCGCTCATCCGCGGCGTGGAGGACGTGCTGGACCTGTCCCTGCCCCTGGCCGACCTGCCACAGGAGGCCCGGGCATGGGAACGCGGCGTGGACGAGCTGGCCGAGCAGGACACCGAGGTCGCCGAGTACGTGCGCACCCTGGAGGAAGCCAAGGACGCTACCGACCTGCCGGAGGCGAGCGGGGACGCGATCGCCCGGGAGTTCGAGCGTTACCTGCGCCGCCGCCGCGACCCCGGCGAGCGCGGCGGCCGCTGATCCCGGCCGTTGCGGCAGCCGCTGGGGCGTCTAGACCGGCGGCCAGGGCACGGCCGGCCAGTTCTCTGGCGGATACGGGTGCACCCGGTGCTGGATGAGCAGGTCGATCCGGTCGCTGGTGGCCTGGACCTCGGACGGGGACAGCAGTGAGGCCAGCTCGGCGGCCAGCCCCCCGGCGGCCATCTCCCGCTGCAGCCTGGTCAGCGCCGCCAGCGCGCGGCCGGGCAGCCGGCGGCCGCGCCACTGCCACAGCACGGTCCGCAGCTTGTACTCCTCGGCGAAGCAGACACCGTGATCACAGCCGTACAGCCGGCCGTCGCCGACTGGCAGCAGGTGGCCGATCTTGCGGTCGGCGTTGTTGACCACGGCGTCGAAGACCGCCATGTCGCGCAGTTGGGAGTGATCACAGCTGCGGGACAGGGCGACCAGATCGGCCGTGCCGTCGGCGTCGATCCACAGCTGGCACATGCCGGGACCGAACGGGCCGTCGCGCATCACGGTGGGCGGCACGATGCCCCAGCCCGCCGCCCGGGAGACCACGTAGGCTGCCACCTCCCGGCCGGCCAGGGTGCCGGGGGGAAAATCCCACAGCGGCCGCTCCCCGGCGACCGGCTTGTAGACACACGCCGCCTCGACGCCGGCGTGGCGGATGGTGCAGTACAAGGTCGCGTTGGACGCCGCGATGAGCCGCCCTTCCACCTCAAGGGTGCCCATGGCCAGCAGCTCCAGCGCCGCCCGCTCGTGCGCCGCCACGGTCCCGGCCGCGCCGGAACCAGCCGCGCCGGAACCTGCCGCGCCGGAACCTGCCGCCCCAGAGCCGGCCGCGCCGGAAGCTGCCGCACCGGAGCCTCCCGCACTGGAGCCGACCGGACGGGAGCCTGCCGTGCGGGAGCCTCCCGCACGGGAGCCAGTCCCATCGCCATCGGGCACGGGGGGCTTGCGTGGCGGACGCCCGGACCGGGCCGGGCGTTGCGCGCGCTTACCTGGGGGGGCTGGGTCAGGCATCGGCGGCTCGATGGCCGTTCTGCCGCGGGCAGATGTGGCCTTCCGCGCCCAGTGGCAGCCCGCAGAGCGGGCAGGGGGGCCGTCCCTGCGCGACGACCTGCAGCGCGCGCTGGGAGAAGGCACGGGCCTCCGCGGCGGTGATCCGGACCCGCAGCACGCCGGGGCCGGTCTCGGGCACCTCTTCGGCCAGCGGCTCGACCGGGGTCTCGGACTCCTCCTGTGCCTCGATCACGACCCGTTCGTCCTCGCCGTCCCAGGCAAGGGCGATCGCGCCGACCCGGAACTCCTCCATCAGCGGCAGGTCGAGCGGGGCGTCGTCAGCAAGATCGGCAGGCGCGGTGGCCGGCACGGGGACCTGCCCGCCGGTCCGCCGCAGGACCTCGTCGAGCAGCTCATCGAGCCGCTCGGCCAGCAGGCTCACCTGGAATTTCTCCAGCGCCACGCTGGTGACCCGGCCGGCCGCGCTGGCCTGGAGGTAGAAGGTGCGCTCCCCTGGCTGCCCGACCGCCCCGGCAACGAACCTGTCCGGCGGATCGTACGTGTAGACCGGCATAGGACCTATCCTCCCGCGCCGCCGCCGATGACCGCGTCGCCCTCCCCCAGCCGGCCGCGCGCGCCGTCCCGCGGATGCGGCCCGGCGCCAGCGGCGCGGTCATGGCCGGCCGGATCGGGCCGGACCAGCCCGGTCACCGACCCGCCGATGTCGTTCATGCGGATCAGGAACGGGCGCAGCGGCGTGTACCGGATGACACTGAGGGAGCAGGGGTCCACCTGGATCCGCTGGCACAGATCCAGGTGCAGGCCCAGGCTGTCGGCGATCACCGACTTGATCACGTCACCGTGCGAGCAGACGAGGTAGACCGCATGCGGCCCGAGCCGCGCGTTCCAGTCCCTGATCGCGCCCACCGCGCGGTGCTGCATGTCCGGCATGGACTCGGCGTCCTCGCCGGGGAAGCGCACCGCGCTCGGATGCGCCTGCACCACCCGCCACATCGGGTCCTTGGCGAGCCGTTTGAGCGGCTTGCCGGTCCAGTCCCCGTATCTGACCTCGGCCAGCCGCTCGTCCTCCTGGACCGCCGCCGGCTGGCCGTTCCGGGCTGCCGCGATCGCTTCCGCCGTCTGGCGGCAGCGTTCCAGCGGGCTGGTGACAATGGCGTCCAGCCGCACCCCGGCCAGCCTGGCCGCGAGCGCGGCGGCCTGGTCACGGCCGCGGTCGTCGAGGAAGATCCCCGGCGTCCGGCCGGTGAGCACGCTGCCGGTCCCGGCTGTCAGCCCGTGGCGGACCAGAAGAACCAATGTCACGCCCCTGACTCTAGAGGGTGGTCATCGCTGTGGAAAACGCGCAGGCGCACCGGGGCCGGGCCGCTCGGCCCCTGCACGCGCCGGCGCCCGCTGGCTACAGTGGGGGCACCCGCACGCAGCCGGCTCGCGCTGCTGTCACCGACCGGAGTAAGCCAGGTGTCTACCCCCCCGGCCGCACCGCCAACGGCCAAGCCCGAAGTGTTCCGCCGGGCCGCACCGGTCGTCCTGTGGTGGGCCTGGCTGGTCTTCGCGCTCATCAACGTCACCGACCTGGCCTTGCAGGGGTCGGGCCATTTCGCGGTGGTCGTGGCGGCGGTCGTGGTCGCGATCACCGGGGCGGTCTACGCCTGCGCGCTGCGGCCCCGGGTCGTCGCCTCCGCGGCGGGCCTGACCGTCCGCAACCCGGTACGTGACTACCGCGTGCCGTGGGGCGCCGTCGAGGCCGTGGACATCGGCGACTGGGTGCGCGTGCACTGCAGGCCGGCCCCGGGGGCGCCCGGCGGGAAGACCATCGACTGCTGGGCGCTGTTCGCACCGGCCCGGTCCAGGCTCAGGGCCGGGCGCCGGGCGCAGGACCGGGCGATCGCATCGGGTTCGCGGGTGCCCGACGAGGCCAGGGGCCTGATGGCGATGACGGCGGTTCAGGTCATGGCCAGGCGGATGGACGAGCGGGCACGGGCCGAGCGCGCCGCCGGGGCATCCGGCGGCGCCCCGGCGGCCAGCTGGGCATGGCCGTCACTGGCGGCGATGATCCTGCCCATACTGGCGCTCGCCGTCGTCGCACTCGTCTAGGGCGCCCCCTGACCGGCGCCGCGGCAGAGGCCGTCCGGTCAGGCCCCTCCCCGGTCAGGCCTGTCCGGTCAGGTGATCCGGACGCGGGGGTCGAGCACCGCGTACATCGCGTCCACGATGATGTTGGCCACCACCACGAACAGCGACGCCACCAGGACGAAGCCGATGATCAGCGGCAGGTTGCCGGTAGCGATGGCGGCCACCGAGTCCTGGCCCAGGCCGCCCAGGCCGAACACCACCTCGACCACGATCACGCCGCCGAGCAGGGCGCCGATGTCGACCCCCAGCTGCGAGACGACCGGGGTGAGTGCGGCCCGGACGCCATGCCGGAAGATCACCCGGCGCTCGGACAGCCCCTTGGCGCGCGCGGTCCGGATGTAGTCCTCGCCGAGGGTGTCGATCAGCGACCCGCGCGACAGCCGGGTGTAGACGGCCGCCTGGACCGTGGCGAGGGTGACCCAGGGCAGGATCATGTGCCCCATCCACGGGATCAGGCCCGCGGACAGGCCCGTGTAGCCGGTCTGGACCCAGCTGAAGCCGTGCTGGTTGAGCGGCACGAACACGCCGATGATGAGCAGCTCACCGAGCACGAACGTGGGCAGTGACAAACCGGCGAGCACCCCGACGGTGGAGGTCCGGTCGAACACGCTGCGCGGCCTGGTCGCGCTGATGATGCCAACGGTGAGCCCGACGACCAGCCAGAGCACCACGCCGCCGATAACGACAGAGGCGGTGATCGGCAGGTCCTGGGCGATGATCGTGCTGACGGCTTCCCCGTTGTAATACGAATAGCCCAGGTTGCCGCGTGCGGCGTTGCTGATGAAATGCCAGTACTGGACCATGATCGGCTGATCGAGCCCGAGGTTCCTGATGACCTCGGCGACGACCTGCGGTGTCGCGGCGCGGCCGGCCAGCTGCCGGGCGACGATGTCGACCGGCCGGGCGAAGAACAGGAAGAACGTGCCCGTCGCCACCACCCACAGGACGATGATGCCGGTCAGGATCCGCCGGATGAGAAATCGCATGAAGGCCACCGCTGGTCACTCCCCCAGCTCTGAGACCGTCAGCGGAGGCAGGGCGCCTGGCTCCGGCGGCCTGGTCTTGCCAGCCCGCCGCCTGCGGCGCCTGCTGCCGGCCGCGAACAGCCGTTCGGTCCGTGGGTCCATCGCGTCCCTGATCCCGTCGCCGAGCAGGTTGAACGCGAGCGTGGTGAGCAGCAGCGCGGTGGCCGGGAAGACCACGTACCACCAGGACACCTGGTAGAACTGCTGCGCCTCGGACAGGATGACACCCCAGCTCGCGGCGGGCGCCGGGATGCCGATGCCCAGGAAGGACAGCGTCGCCTCGAACACGATCGCGGTCGGGATGTACAGCGTGGCCAGCACCAGCACCGGCCCCATCAGGTTGGGCAGGATGTCGATGAACATGATCCGCCAGGGCCCGGCCCCGAGGGACCGCGCGGCCTCGATGTACTCCTTCTCCTTGATGGACAGTGTCTGGCCGCGGACGATCCGGGAGATGCCGGCCCAGGAGAAGAAGGTGATGACGCCGATCACGATCGCCAGGCTCGATCCGTAGATCGCGGCGAGCGCGAGCGCGAGCACGATGAACGGGAACGCGAGCACCGCGTCGATGAACCGGGCGAGGATCGTGTCGACCCAGCCGCCGTAGTATCCGGCGACCAGGCCGACGATCACTCCCGCGACGGTCGCCATGGCGGTGGTGCTGAGCCCGACGAACAACGAGATCCGGGCCCCGTACAAGATCCGCACCAGCAGGTCGCGGCCGACGTAGTCGGTGCCGAGGATGAAGCCATTGGTGCCCGGGGCGACCGGGATGCCATCAGCCGACAGGCCCTTGCCGGTGAAGGTCTGGTAGACCCCGTGGCCGAGGATGCTGGCGAACACCGGCGCGAAGATGGCCAGCAGGGTCATGATCACGATGAAGGCGATCGAGATGATGGCCATCTTGTCGTGGCGCAGCCGCCGCCAGGTCAGCTGCCACTGGCTGCGGCCCTGGATGGCCTCCTCGGGCGCACCCTCGACGACGTGGGCCTGGAACTCAAGCTCAGTGACGCTCATGAGTGGCTCCCTCGGCCGGCCGCGGCCAGGTTCTCGCCGGTCTGCACCGGGAAGTGGCAGGCAGTCATGTGCTCGGCTGGGTCGCCGGCCTTGCCTTCCAGGACCGGCTCCTGCTCACTGCACAGGTCCTGTGCCTTCGGGCACCGGGGGTGGAACCGGCAGCCGTTCGGCGGGTTGATCGGGGACGGCACGTCCCCGGTGAGGATGATCCGCTGCCGGGCCGCTGCCGATTCGGGGTCCGCGGCGGGTGCGGCCGACAGCAGCGCGGCCGAGTAGGGGTGCCGGGGGGTGTCGTACACCGTGTCCTTGGGGCCCTGCTCCGCCGCCCGGCCCAGGTACATGACCACGACCGCGTCGCTGACGTGCCGGACGACCGACAGGTCATGGGCGATGAACAGGTAGGACAGGCCGAAGTCGTCCTGCAGGTCGGACAGCAGGTTGAGGACCTGGGCCTGGATGGACACATCGAGCGCGGACACCGGCTCGTCGCAGATGATCAGCTTGGGGCGCAGCGCGAGCGCCCTGGCCACCCCGATCCGCTGCCGCTGCCCGCCGGAGAACTCGGCCGGGAACCGGTTGTAGTGCTCGGGGTTGAGCCCGACCCGCTCCATCAGTTCCTGCACGGCCTTCTTGCGCTCCGCGCTGGTGGCGGTGCGGTGGATGACGAAGGGGTCACCGATGATCGAGCCGACCCGGCGCCGTGGGTTCAGCGAACCGTAGGGGTCCTGGAAGATCATCTGGATCTCGCGCCGGAACGGGCGCATGGCCCGGCGGCTCAGGTTGGTGATGTCCTTGCCGTCGAAGGTCACCGTGCCCGAGGTCGCCGGGATCAGCCCGGCGATGCAGCGCGCCAGGGTGGACTTGCCGCAGCCGGTCTCGCCGACCAGGCCGAGCGTCTGGCCCCGGCCGATGGCCAGCGACACCCCGTCGACCGCCTGCACGTGGCCCACTGTGCGGCTGATCAGCCCGCCGGCCTTCACCGGGAAATGCTTGACCAGGTTGTCCACCCGGACCAGGGCGTCGTCGCCGGATCCGGACGCCGAGGCCCAGGGGGCTGCGGCATCGGCTGGCAGGGTACCGCTCATGCGATCACGCTCCCCTGGGACTCCGGCGCGGCCGCGATCGCCTGCGCCACCTCGGCGGCGGAGGCGTGGCGGCCCTGGCCGACCGCGTTCTTGCGCATCTGCTCGACCTCGTCGGTCAGGCCGACCGCCAGCGGGGGCAGGAAGCACGCCGACCGGTGCGCGCCGATGCTGCCCACCGCGACCAGCTGTGGCTCTTCGGTCAGGCAGCGGTCCATCACGTAGGCGCACCGGGGGTGGAAGGCGCAGCCGGAGGGCAGCCGGATCAGGCTCGGCGGCTGGCCGGTGATCGGCTTGAGGCGCTCGGTGGCGGCGGAGCTGCTCGGGATCGACTCCAGCAGGCCCTTGGCGTAGGGATGATGCGGCTGGTAGAAGATGTCGTGCTTGCTGGCCATCTCGGCGGCGCGGCCCGCGTACATCACCAGCACCTCGTCGGCGATGTCGGCGACGACACCCAGGTCGTGCGTGATCAGGATGAGTGCCGTGTCCGACTCCTGCTGCAGCCGCAGCAGGAGGTCGAGGATCTGGGCCTGGACGGTGGCGTCCAGCGCGGTCGTCGGCTCGTCGGCGATGATCAGCTTGGGGCTCAGCGACAGCGCCATCGCGATCATGGCGCGCTGGCGCATCCCGCCGGAGAACTGGTGCGGGTAGTCGTTCACCCGCTGCCGCGGCTGCGGGATCCCGACCCTGCCCAGCAGCTCGATGGCGCGCTCGGCGGCGGCCTTCTTGCTGATCGAGCGGTCGTGGGCCCGGATCATCTCCTCGATCTGCCAGCCCACCCTGTACAGCGGGTGCAGGCTGGTGAGCGGATCCTGGAAGATGACCGCGATCTGGGCGCCGCGGATCTTGCGCATCTGATCCTCGGACAGGGACAGCAGGTCGGTCCCCTCGAACACCGCATGGCCGGTGATGTCGCCACCAGGGGTGAGCGCGAGCAGGGTCTGGGTCAGGACGGTCTTCCCGCTGCCTGACTCCCCGACGATCCCGAGCGTCCGGCCGGGCTCCACACTGAACGACACCCCCCGGACCGCTTTGACCACACCGTCCGCGGTCGGGAAGTTGACGACGAGATCCTTCACCTCGAGCAGGGTCACTGCATCATTCCTCCGCTAGCTGCCCAGCGCCCCTTCCCGCTCGTTGTGACGGCATGTGGGCGGCTTGGGGCAAGCGTGACACGAAATCCTCGATAGCGCCATGCTAGGTCCGGCCGGGTATGCGTGGCATACCCGGCCGGACCTGCGCTAACTAACTCCTGTTAGGAAGTGGGGTTGAGCCAGACGTTGGTGATGTCCGGCCCACCGATGTTGGGCAGGAACACCACTCCTGACGAGCCCGCGTTGTGTACCCGCTTGCTCGAGTAGTAAGGCCACTGCTGGCTCAGCAGCGGGACGATGATCGCCTGCTGGAGAGCCAGGGAGTTGGCCTGACCCCACAGCGCGCCCGCCTGTGACAGCGAGGTGGCCGACTCGGCCTGGTTGATCAGCGAGTCCATCTGCTTGCTGCTGTAGCAACCGTAGTTGATGGTGTTCAGCACGCAGCTGGTCTGGAAGAACGGCGGGATGATCGTCCGGCCGTTCACGCCATACCAGTCGGGGATCCAGCCGGTGCTGGTCGCCAGGTCCCACTGGCCCGGCTTGTTGTTCGCAGGCGCGTTGCCAAGGTCCACGAAGAAGCTGGACCCGGGCTCCGGCTTGCCGGTGAGGTTGACCCCGCAGGGCTTGAGGCCGGCCTGGATCGCCTCGAAGTTACGCGTGTTGATGCTGTCGTTCACGTACAGCGCCGTCAGCGTGACCCCGTTCGGGTAGCCAGCCTGGGACAGCAGCGTCTTGCACTGGGCGATGTTGCCGTTCCCGTTGTTGTCGGGGAACGGGTTCTTGCTGACGAAGCCGACGTTGCCCGGCGGGATGGCCGAGTTGATGATCTGGCTGACCTGCGGCCCGCCGTTGATCTTCTGCACGGTCACCTTGTCGATGCCGTAGGCGATGGCCTGCCGCACCTTCAGGTTGGCCATGGCACCCTTCGCGTCCGGGCTGCGGAGGTTGAACACCAGGTAGGGCAGCGTGTTGCTCCACGGCCAGATGTGGAACTTCGGGTCGTGGCTGGCCAGCATGGCCGGGATGGACGACGGGTCGAAACCGGTGTCCTGGACCAGGTCGTAGGTGCCCGCCTTCTGGTCCGCTAGCTGCGTGGTGGCCGAGGACACGCCGATGGTCAGCGTGATCTGGTTCACGTACTGGTGGCGGATCGGGTCGGTGGACTGCTTCCACGCCGGGTTCTTCGTCATGGTGAGCGACTTGCCAGGCACGTTGGACGTGATCTGGTAGGGGCCGTCGGACATGACGTGCTGGTTGAACTCCGCGCTGTTCGGGACGTAGCTGTCGTACTCGACCGGGCGGGCCGAGGCGAACGGCATCGCCATCATGTACAGGAAGTCCGCGGCCGGCTTGATCAGGGTGATCTGCAGGGTCAGCGGGTCGGGCGCGGACAGCCCCGAGATGGGGTGCGAGTTCTGGTAGGCCGCGATGTTCGCTGCGGTCGGCTTGTTGGACTTCTTCGCGAAGAAGGCCGCCTCAGCGTCGGAGTACTGGGCCATGCCGGCGATCGTGGCCGTGTAGTAGAGCGAGTTGCCGACCGGGCTGACCGGGTTGGCGAACGCCTTGAACTCACGGATGAAGTCGGACGCGGTCACCTGGCGCGCTGGGCTCGAGTTCCAGTCCACGCCGGACCTGATGTGGAAGGTGTAGGTCTTCCCGCCGTTGGTGATCCCGCCGTTGGACGTGCTCGGGATCTCCGTCGCCATGTCGGCGGCCGGCACGACCGCCTTGTTCCAGCCCGGCGAGCCGATCGTCGTGGGCACGGCGTAGGGGTACGTAAGCAGCTGCCGCGCGTAGGCCCGCTCCAGGACATAGTCGGCGGTGTAGTAGGCCGACACCGTGTCGAGGTGGTCGAACCCGCTGGCGGCAAGGAGACGCAGCGTACCGCCCTTGGTTGGGGTGTTACTGGACGTGCCCGAACTGGATGAGCTCCCGCATGCGGCGAGGCCGAAGGCGGCTACCACCGCCACGGCCACCGCAGCGAAGGGCTTTGGTAGACGTCTCATGAGCATGCTCCTTCTGACCTGGCGCTGAGCGCAGGCATCTCAGTGATCACCCCTCGTGACTACACGTCTGGCCCCCCGCTGTCTACCCAGCAGGACGAAGCGCTCAAAAGGGGTTACGGAACCGCAACCGCGCTGTGACAAAGCCGGCTTGCCGGAAAGTCGTATTGTCACAGGGCATATGCTCATCTGTCCTCCGGCCTCGCCCGCCTCACCGACCGTGACTACTCTGCGTTAACCTGGCCCGGCTGCGCTATCTGAAGATCACCGTCCGCCGGCCGTGCAGCAGGATGCGGTGCTCGGCGTGCCAGCGGACCGCCCGGGCCAGTGCGACCCGCTCGGCGTCCCGGCCGATGGCGGCGAGCTCGGCCGGCCCGCAGGTGTGGTCGACCCGCTCCACCTCCTGCTCGATGATCGGCCCCTCGTCCAGTTCGGCGGTGACGTAGTGGGCGGTCGCGCCTATCACCTTCACCCCGTAGTCGTGCGCCTGGTGATAGGGCCGCGCGCCGCGGAAGCTCGGCAGGAAGGAGTGGTGGATGTTGATGATCCGGCCCGCCAGCTTCGCGCACGCCTCCGGCGACAGGATCTTCATGTACCTGGCCAGCACCACGAGGTCGATCCGGTGCTCACCGATCAGCTCCAGCACCCTGCCCTCGGCCCGGTCCCGCTCAAGCGCACCGCCGCCGGCCGGCACGTGCTCGAACGGCACCCCGTGCGCGACCGCCAGTGGCCCGAGATCAGGATGGTTGCCCACGACCAGCGGGACGTCGATGGCCAGCGCCTGCGCGCTGCGCCGGTAGAGCAGGTCGTTCAGGCAGTGCCCTTCCCGGGACACCATGATCAGCACCCGCGGCCGGACCGCCAGGTCATGCAGGTCCCAGTCCATGCCGAACCCGCTCGCGACCGGGCCGAAGCCAGCCCGCAGCGCGGCGCCGCCGTCAGCCACCGCCGTCTCCACGTGGACCCGCATGAAGAACCTGGCGGCGATCCGGTCCGCGAACTGCTGGCTGTCCAGGATGTTGCAGCCGGCCTCGTGCAGGTAGGCGGCGACCGCATGGACGATCCCCGGCCGGTCCGGGCAGCTCAGGATCAGCACGAACTCGGTGCCACCCGCCTGCTCAGCCCCCGCCTGCTCAGCCCCCGCTTGCTCAGCCCCCGGCGGCTCAGCCCCCGACGGCATGAGTGCCCCCGTCACAGTGGACGATCTCGCCGGTGGTGGCCGGGAACCAGTCGGACAGCAGCGCCACGCAGGCGCGGGCGGCCGGCTCGGGGCTGTTGATGTCCCAGCCCAGCGGTGCCCGTTTCGGCCACATCTCCTCGAATGCGGCGAAGCCCGGGATGCTCTTGGCCGCCATGGTCCGCAGCGGCCCGGCGGCGACCAGGTTCACCCGGATCCCGCGCGGCCCGAGGTCGCGTGCCAGGTAGCGGGCGCACGACTCCAGCCCGGCCTTGGCCACGCCCATCCAGTCGTAGGCCGGCCAGGCCACCGAGGCGTCGAAGTCCAGGCCGACGATGGCCCCGCCCCCGCCCATCAGCGGCAGCGCGGCCACGGCCAGCGCCTTGAGCGAGTAGGTGGACACGTGCACGGCGGTGGCCACGTCCTCCCACTCGGTGTTGAGGAAGTTCCCGCCGAGGGCGGACTGCGGCGCGAACGCGACCCCGTGCACCAGCCCGTCCAGCCGGTCGGTGTGCGCCGACACCCGCTCGGCCAGCGAGGCGAGCTGGCCGGTGTCGGTCACGTCGAGCTCCAGCACCGGCGGCGGGTCGGGCAGCCGCTGCGCGATCCGCTCCACCAGGCTGAGCCGGCCGAACCCGGTGAGGATCACGGTGGCACCCTCCGCCTGCGCGATCCGCGCCACGTGGAACGCGATCGAGGAGTCGGTGAGCACGCCGGTCACCAGGATCCGCTTGCCCTCCAGAATGCCCATCCCTAGCCCCTTCCGCTGTCTTTCATGATCACCGACGATTGCCCGCGATTATCGCCGGGAATCGTCGGTGATCATGGTGCCGCGCGTGCCAGGCGCCGGCTAGTGGCCCATGCCCAGGCCGCCGTCTACCGGGATGACGGCGCCGGTTATATAGGCCGCGTCGTCGCCGGCCAGGAACGCGACCACGCTGGCGACCTCGTCCACCGAGGCGAGCCGCCCGAGCGGTACCTGCGCCAGGATCGCCGCCTTGCGCTCCTGCGGCAGCGAGGCGGTCATGTCGGTGTCCACGAACCCGGGTGCCACCACGTTGCAGGTGATGTTTCGCGACCCGAGCTCGCGGGCCAGCGACCGGGCCAGCCCGACCAGGCCGGCCTTGGACGCGGCGTAGTTGGCCTGCCCGCCGGAGCCCAGCAGCCCGACCACCGAGGAGATGAAGATCAGCCGGCCCCGCCGCAGCCGCATCATGCCCCGCACCGCGCGCCGTGCCACCCGGTACGCGCCGGTGAGGTTGGTGTCGATCACCGAGGTGAAGTCGTCCTCGCTCATGAGCGCCAGCAGCTGGTCGTGGGTGATCCCGGCGTTGGCCACCAGCACTTCGACCGGCCCCTGCTCGGCCTCCACCTTGGCGAACGCCTCGTCCACCGATGCCGCCTCGCGCACGTCGCACGCGACCGTGGTCAGCCCTTCGATTCTTTCCCCCGAACGAGACGTCACGGCGACCGTGTCGCCACCCGCCGCCAGCCTGCGGGCGATGGCCAGCCCGATACCGCGATTGCCGCCGGTCACCAGGGTCGAACGGCTCATCTGCGCTGCTACCTCCGCCAGCCTGGGCGCGTGCTCGGTCCTGCGCAGCGTACCCGGTCAGGGCGGCCCGAGCCGGTAGGGCCGCGGCAGGTGTGACCGTAGCGGTGTGGGATAAGTTCCTCCTCGTGGCTGACAACCAGCGGATCGATCCCGAGTTCACCGCCTACCCGCTGCGTGAGCTCGCCGCCGCCGCCCTGCAGCGGGCGGCCGACCTCGGCGCTCAGCACGCCGACTTCCGCGCCGAACGGATCCGGGGCCAGCAGATCGGCCTGTCCGACGGCAGCCTGGAGACCCTGTTCGACGCCGACGACCTGGGCCTCGCGGTGCGGGTCGTGCTGGATGGCACCTGGGGGTTCGCCGCAACGGTGGACCTGACCCAGGCGGCCGCCGTGCGCGCCGCGCAGGAGGCGGTGGCCGTGGCCAAGGTGGCCGCTGCCATCAACACCGAGCGCATCGAGCTGGCGGATGAGCCGGCCTACGGCGACGTCAGCTGGGTGTCCTCCTACCGGGTGGACCCGTTCGACATCAGCGTCGGCGCCAAGGTGGCCCTGCTGTCCGAGTGGAGTGCCGGCCTGCTCAGCCAGGACCGGATCGACCACGTGGACGCTTCCCTCTACCAGGTCCGCGAGTGCAAGTTCTACAGCGACGGCGTGACCACCGCGCTGCAGCAGCGGGTGCGGCTGCATCCGGTGGTGACGGTGATCGCGGTGGACCCGGGCGGCCGGTTCGAGACCATGCGCACCCTGGCACCGCCGGCCGGGCGCGGGCTGGAGTACCTGGGCGGCAGCCCCTGGGCCGGCCCGGACGGCCCGGGTGGGGACAGCACTGCCTGGGACTTCCCGGCCGAGCTGGCGACGATGCCCGAGCTGCTGGCCGGCAAGCTCACCGCGCCCAGTGTCCGGGCGGGCCGGTATGACCTGGTCATCGACCCCAGCAACCTGTGGCTGACCATCCACGAGTCGATCGGTCACGCGACCGAGCTGGACCGCGCGCTCGGGTATGAGGCCGCCTACGCGGGCACCTCCTTCGCGACCATGGACAAGCTCGGCAGCCTCCAGTACGGCTCGCCCATGATGCACGTCACCGGCGACCGCACCGCCGAGCACGGCCTGGCCACCATCGGCTATGACGACGAGGGGGTCGCCACCCGCTCCTGGGACCTGATCACCGGCGGTGTGCTCAGCGGCTACCAGCTGGACCGCCGGATGGCGCGGATGCAGGGGTTCGGCCGCTCCAACGGCTGCGCGTTCGCCGACTCCCCCGCCCACATGCCGATCCAGCGGATGGCCAACGTGTCGCTCCAGCCCGCCGGCGGGGGGCCGTCCACGCAGGAGCTGATCGCCGGCGTGGAGGACGGTATCTACATCCTGGGTGACAAGAGCTGGTCGATCGACATGCAGCGGTACAACTTCCAGTTCACCGGCCAGCGCTTCTACAAGATCTCCCATGGCCGGCTGGCCGGCCAGCTCCGCGATGTCGCCTACCAGGCGACCACGACCGACTTCTGGAACTCGATGGAAGCGGTCGGCGGCCCGCAGACCTACCTGCTCGGCGGCGCGTTCAACTGCGGGAAAGGCCAGCCCGGCCAGGTGGCGCCGGTCAGCCATGGCTGCCCGGCGGTGCTGATGCGGGGCGTGCGGATCCTCAACACCGTGGAGGAGGGGGCATGACGCCGCGGAACACCGGGCCACAGACCACCGGGCCCCAGAACACCGGGCCCCAGAACACCGTCGAGCTGGCACTGGCCGCCGCCCGTTGCGACGACTGCGTGGTGATCGCGGACGAGACGTCGTCGGCCAACCTGCGGTGGGCGGGGAACACGCTGACCACCAACGGGGTCTCCCGTTCCCGTCAGCTGACCGTCATCGCGATCAGCCGCAGTGGCAGCCAGGCCCGGGCGGGTGTGGTGTCACGGGCCGGCGTCCGCGACGACCAGATCGAGGACGTGGTGCGCGCGGCCGAGAAAGCGGCCGCGGAGAGTTCCCCGGCGGAGGACGCGCAGGCGCTGCTGGCACCGGGCGACCCGGAGGCGTTCGGCGGCAATGGTCGTGGCAGTGATGGTGGCAGTGCTCGTGGCAGTGGCGGGCAGGCGGCCTGGGATGATCCGCTGGCCAGCACCGAGATCGGGGTTTTCAGTGCCTTCTCGCCGGCGCTCGCGGCGGCGTTCGACGCGGCCGGGTCGGGCGGCCAGCGGCTGTACGGGTTCGCCGAGCACTCGGTGACCAGCACCTTCCTCGGCACGTCGACCGGGCTGCGGCTCCGGCACGACCAGCCCGCCGGGACCGTGGACATCAACGCGAAGTCGGCGGACATGGCCAGGTCCGCCTGGGTCGGCCAGGGCACGCGCGATTTCACCGACGTCGACGTGGCCGCCCTGCACGCCGACCTCGGCCAGCGGCTGGCCTGGGCGGGGCGCCGGGTGGAGCTGCCCGCGGGCCGGTACGAGACGCTGCTGCCCCCGGCCGCCATCGCCGACCTGCTCATCTACCTGTACTGGTCGGCCGGGGCCAAGGACGCGCTGGACGGCCGGACCGTGTTCAGCAAGGCAGGTGGCGGGACCCGGGTGGGCGAGCGGCTGTCCGCGCTGCCGCTGACGCTGCGCAGTGACCCGGCGGCGCCAGGGCTCGCTTGTGCGCCGTTCGTGATCGCGCACGCGTCCAGCCGGGAGGCGTCGGTGTTCGACAACGGCCTGGCGCTGCGGCCGACCGAGTGGATCTCCGGCGGCGAGCTGGCGGCCCTGGTCCAGACCCGGTATACCGCGGGCCTGTCCGGGCTCGGGGTCACCCCGGTGACCGGGAACCTCATCCTGGACGGCGGCGGCACCGCCACGCTGGACGGCATGATCGCCGGCACCAGGCGCGGCCTGCTGGTCACCTGCCTGTGGTACATCCGCGAGGTGGACCCGCAGACGCTGCTGCTCACCGGGCTTACCAGGGACGGGATCTACCTGGTGGAGAACGGCGAGGTCACCGGGGCGGTCAACAACTTCCGCTTCAACGAGAGCCCGGTGGGCATGCTCGGCAGGATCGCCGAGATCGGTGCCAGCGTGCCCGCCCTGTCCCGGGAGTGGGGCGACTATTTCGCGCGCACCTCGATGCCGCCAGCCCGGGTGGAGGGCTTCAACATGTCGTCGGTGAGCCAGGCCAGCTGAGAGGCCGTCAGGAGTCCTCGAGCCGGAAGCCCACCTTCATGCCCACCTGGTAGTGGGCCACCCGGCCGTCCTCGATCTGGCCGCGGATCTGGGTTACCTCGAACCAGTCCAGATGCCGCAGGGTCTGCGCCGCGCGGTGCAGGCCGTTGCGGATCGCCGGGTCAATGCCCTCGGCCGAGGTGCCGACGATCTCTGTCACCCGGTACGTGCGGTCGCTCATGGTCCCTCCGTCGTGCGCTGCCGTTTCCCACCGCCGGGCCGGCCGGGTGGCCGGGCCCCGCTCACGCCTGCTGGTGATCATGGCATTGTTATCGTCATGGTTCCCGATATCGCGGAGTTGGAGCGGCGTGCCCAGGCACTGATATCCCCCGAGGTCCACGACTTCTATGCCGGCGGCTCCGGGCGCGAGGCGACTTTGCGGGCCAACGTCAAGGCCTGGCGGCGCTGCTGGCTGCTGCCCCGCGTGCTGCGGGACGTGTCACAGGTCGACACCAGCTTGTCATTGCCCGGCCCGGGCGGGGTGGTCCGCACCCCGGTCGCGGTGGCTCCCACCGCCTTCCACGGCCTGGTCCATCCCGAGGGGGAAGTGGCGACCGCCGAGGGCGCGGCCCGGGCCGGCGCCCTGTTCGTGCTGTCCACCCGGTGCAGCCGCCGGATCGAGGACGTCGCCGCCGCCGTGGCGGCGGGCGGCGGGACCTGGTGGTTCCAGGTGTATGTGATGCGTGACCGCGAGCTCACGACCGCGCTGGTGCGCCGCGCCGTGGCCGCCGGTGCCAGCGGGCTGGTCCTCACCGTGGACGCCCCGGTGCTCGGCCGCAAACGGCGTAACCGGGGCGATGACGTGGTCCCCCCGGAACAGTTCTTCGTCAACATCGGGCCGCTCGCCGACCCCGGCCTGGCCGAGCAGGCCACCGACCTCACCTTCGACACCATCGGATGGCTGGCCGAGCTGGGCGGGGGGATCCCGGTGCTGGTCAAGGGGGTGCTCAGGGCCGACGACGCCCAGGCCTGCGTGGCGGCAGGCGCGGCCGGGGTGATCGTGTCCAACCACGGCGGTCGGCAGCTGGACCGTGCCCTGCCGACCGCCCTGGCGCTGCCGCCGGTGGCCGCCGCGCTGGCTGGGGACGCCGGCTCCGCCGCCGGGCCGGTGGTCGGTGTCGACGGCGGCGTGCGGGCCGGGGAGGACGTGCTGGCCGCGCTCGCGGCCGGGGCCAGCGCCGTGTTCCTCGGCAGGCCGGTACTGTGGGCACTGGCCAGCGACGGTGCCGCCGGGGTGCACGACCTGCTGGCCGGGCTGACCAGCGATTTGGCCCACGCGATGGCGCTGGCGGGGGCTGCCACGCTCGCCGCCATCCCGGGTCTGGCCGCACCGGTCACGCCCGGCTGACCGGCTGGCTGGACGCGGTGGATCCGGGCCATCAGGGTGCCGGAACCCCCCGCCAGGGGGATGACGCGCCAGGGGGCGCGGCATAGCTTGAAGTAGTGATGCTCATGCGGAGAGTGCGCCGGCCCGGCGCGCATCTGGTCACCGAGGCGCGCGAGCCACGGTCCGAAGACATCGCGAGCCGGGAGCGCCGGTACCTGATCATGATGGGGTTCCGGATCGTGTGTTTCGTGGCCACGGTGGTGCTGTACGCCCAGGGCGCCGGCTGGTACGCCGCGTTCCCCGCTGCCGGCGCGATCGTGATTCCGTACTTCGCGGTGGTCTTCGCCAACGCCGCCCGCGTGCCAGCCAGCGGCAAGGGCTTCCGCGCCTACGAACCGAACCTGCCGGTGCGCCACCAGCCGCCCGGCCCCGAATCCGGGGACGGCACTCCTGGCGCCGGCCACAACACCGGCGGCGACGCCGGCCACGGCACTCCCGGCTCCGGCGAAGACCAGTAACCCAATGACGGGTATGGCGCCCACCCATCGCAGGATGGGGCAACAACCGCTGCCCTCGTGGACACTCCTGTCCACGGTGCGGACAGGACAGCGCCGTGGTTAGGAAAACAGCACCACGACGTGATCTGCTCGTAATCCGGTCTTGACGCACAAGGGGGGGTTTCGGTGTAACATGCATAGCGGTGCTCTGGTCCCCCGTCGGAGCACCTGCCGGCGTTCCGGGCCCCCGTCGGAACGCCGATGAATGCGACGCCGGGTGGTTT
>DATKRG010000156.1:0-1113 GCA_035532275.1 Streptosporangiaceae bacterium
GCGCCGAGCTGGTGTGGGTGGAGGCGGACGCGGTCGGCGTGACCGTGGCCGCGACCGGGCCCGACGGTGTCGCCGGCGGGTCGCTGGCCGGCCCGGCGGCCACGGTGCTGGGACCAGGCGGGGAGTGGTGCAGCATGTCCGCCGCGAACACGATCCCGCCGCCGATCACAAGCAGAGCCGCGACCCCGGCCCCGGCGGCCAGGGCGTAGGACTTCCCCCCGCGGCCCACGTGCGGCACGCCGAGCGGCTGGGGGAACCCGGACCGGCCGAACGGCCCGGCCCGCCTGACCACCTGTGCCCGGTAGGCCGAGGCGGACGGGCTGACGTCGGCGACGAGGCGGAAGATCTGATCCCGCAGGCCGGCCGGGAGGAGCACCACCGGCAGCATGCTGAGCAGCGCCGCCGGGCTGAGCTCCCGGCGCCGGCGCGCGCCGCAGATGTCGCAGCGCTCGACGTGCCGGTTGATCCGCTTGCGCAGCAGGACGGTCATCTCCCCGTCCCAGCCGGTCAGCATCGCGTCCAGCTCGGGGCAGGATTCCCGGCCGGTGCGGGCGACCAGCAGTGCCCCCAGCGAAGTCTCGAACTGGGTGCGTGCCCGGGAGGCCAGGGCGTGCGCCTGGTTGGGGCTCACGCCGAGCATGTCGGCGAGGTCGGCACCGGACAGTTCGTGGCGCAGGCTCAGCTCGATGATCTCGCGGTCGCCGGGGTTGAGCCCGCCCAGCGCGGCACCGACCAGGGCGCGCAGCTCGGCCCGTTCGGCGTGCGCACTGAGGTCCACCGTCTGGTCGGTCATCTCGCCCGCCTCTTCCAGCGGCGCGGACGACACGCGGGAGCGCAGACGGCGGTGGCATTCGTTGCGGGCGACGGAGTAGAGCCATGGCCGCAGCCGGTCCGGGTCGCGCAGCCCGCCCAGCTTGGCGGCGGCGATGATGAACGTGTCCTGGACGGCGTCGGCGGCGTCGGCTGGCTCACCGAGCATGGAACGGCAGTAGGCGTGAAGAGCCGGCGCGTACCGGTCATAGGCGGCAGCCAGCCCGGCGGTCTGGCCCGCCACGATCGCCGCCACCATTTCTGCGTCCTGCATGCGCTCACCGTAAAGCCTGGGCAGCCCCG
>DATKRG010000157.1:0-39424 GCA_035532275.1 Streptosporangiaceae bacterium
CGGCGTGCCGCCTCGGTCAGGCTGCCCGACAGCGACGGGTAGACCGCGAAGGTGTGGGCGATCTGGTCCACCGTCAGCAGCTGCTCCACCGCCAGCGACACGGCCAGGATCAGCTCGCTGGCACGCGGCGCCACCACGACCCCGCCGAGCACGATGCCAGTGGCGCGGCGCGCGAACAGCTTGACGAACCCGTCCCGGAAGCCCTGCATCTTCGCCCGGGCGTTGGTGGCCAGCGCCAGCTTGACGAACTCCGCCTCGACCTCGCCGGACTCGACCGCGGCCTGGGTGACGCCGACCGTGGCGATCTCCGGCTCGGTGAAGATGGTCGCGGCGACGTTGCCCAGCCGCAGCGGCTGGACCGCCTCCCCGAGCGCATGCCACATAGCGATCCGGCCCTGCATCGCCGCCACCGAGGCGAGCATCATCACCCCGGTGCAGTCACCCGCCGCGTACACCCCCGGCGCCGACGTCCGCGACACCTTGTCCACCTGTATGAAGCCGCGCCCGTCGACCGCGACACCAGCGGCGGACAGGCCGATGCCGCTGGTGGCTGGCACCAGTCCCACGGTGAGCAGGCAGTGCGAACCGCGCACCGCCCGCCCGTCCGCGAGCGTGACGGTGACACCACCGGCCTCCCGGCGGACCGAGGCCGCCCGGGACCGGCTCAGCACGGTCATCCCCCGCCGCCGGAACACCTCTTCCACCACGACCGCGGCGTCGGCGTCCTCGTTCGGCAGCACGTGCGCGCGGGAGGACACCAGGGTGACCTGGGAGCCGAGCGCCTGGTAGGCGCTGGCGAACTCGGCACCGGTCACCCCCGAGCCGACCACGATCAGCTCGGGGGGCAGCTCGGGCAGGTCGTACAGCTGCCGCCAGCTGAGGATGCGCTCACCGTCGGGCTCCGCGCCCGGCAGTGCCCGCGGCAGCCCGCCGGTCGCGATCAGGACCACGTCGGCGCTGAGCTCGGTGCCCGCCGTCTGCACGGTGTGCGGCCCGGTCAGCGTGCCCCGCCCGCTGATGATCCGCACCCCCTCGGCCGCCAGCCGGGTGGCGACGTCCGCCGACTGCGCCCGGGCCAGTGCCTTCACCCGGGCATGGAGCCGGGGCGCGTCCACCGACACCGGCCCGCCCGGCGTGCCGGTCCCCGCGATCTCGATGCCCAGGCCCGGCGCACCGTGCAGCAGGCCCATCGTCTCCGAGGTGGCGATGAGCGTCTTGGACGGCACGCAGTCGGTCAGCACGCAGGAACCGCCGAGCCCATCCGAGTCGACCACCGTGACGCGCGCCCCGAGCTGAGCGGCCACCAGGGCGGCCTCGTACCCGCCCGGGCCGCCGCCGACAATCACGATGTCCGCCTGTGGCTGCCTCACGGCGCCTCATTCTGTCGCATGGCACCCAGCATCCTGCCGACCAGGCCACGGCGGACGGGCGGGGCTCGTACTCTTGTCATCCGTGGCGGTGTACGCGGCCTATGGCAGCAACATGGACCCGGACCAGATGGCGGACCGGTGCCCGCATTCCCCTCAGTGCGGTTCAGGCTGGCTGGAAGGCTGGCGCCTGACCTTCGGCGGCGAGGACATGAGCTGGGAGGGCGCGCGCGCCACCGTGGTCGAGGATTCCGCCGAACGAGTATTCGTGGTGCTCTACGACATCACCGAACTCGATGAGCGGGTGCTGGACCACTGGGACGGGGCAACCCTGGACTACTACCGCAAGCTGCGGGTGCGGGTGCAGACCCTCGACGGTGAGATGCTCGCCTGGCTCTATGTGCTCAACGCCTACGAAGGCGGGCTTCCCTCAGCCCGGAGCCTGGGCATCCTGGCCGACGCGGCGGAGAAAGCAGGCGCGCCAGCCGACTACGTCGCCGAACTCCGTGGCCGCCCCTGCGCGTCGCTGGGCACCTGACCGGGCGAGCGCCGGCCGGCGAGCGGGCGCGGCGCAGCTCAGCCCTGCTCGGCTGACCTGCCTTCCACGGCGCTCTCCCCCTGCGCCCGCGGCAGCCGGAGCAGGGACACCACCGGCACCGGCGGCAGCGGCTCGGCGTCAAACACCGACCGGAGCACCAGGTCGTAGCCGTGCATGCCCTCGACGACTTCCTGCAGGAAATGGTCCTCGATCACAGCCGTCCCGTTCGCGTAGCCCGCGCGTGCCGCCGCGACGGCGCCTGGCCGGCCGATGTAGGTGCGGATGATGTCCGGCATGCCCTCAGCGAGCGGCTTGTCCGTCTGCACCAGGCCGGTGACATCCTCCACCAGGAAGTTCCCGTCCGAACCGACCAGGCCCGCGATCATCAGGCTGTCCACCCGCAGCAAGATGCCCTCTACCGACGATCCGGGGGAACCTTCCAGGTTCAGGAACAGGATCTGGACGCTGGGCGCCTCCGGGGAATCCGGGTCCCGGTACACGAACCTGCGGGAGGCATCGGTGTTGTCGGTCGCCACGCTCCAGGTCCGCCTGAAGCCCGAGATCCTGGCCCGCACGTAGTCCACCCCCGCCCGCGGGTAGTGACCGTAGAACTCCCGGAGAGCTTTGGAGTTCACCAGGCGGCCATAGACGAACAGCCCCTGCCGGGCGGGTTCCTCGAAGCGGTCCCAGCCTTCCCACGACCGTGCGTCCCGGTTCATGTCGACGGCCACCCGTGCGAACCGGCCGATCTGCAGCTCCTCCTTGTTGAGGCTGTACCAGTGCTCGTCGGCCACGTCGATGCCCAGCCCGGTCACCTTGCCGGAAGCCCGGACAAGCAGCGTCTGGAGTTCGCTGTCGGTGATGTTGAACCCCTGAATGGTCCGCACCGCCCCGCCGTCCAGGGGTGCGTCCATCGGGATCCACAGGGTGAAGGTCGTCCCCTCCCGGGAGATCGGCCAGGTCCGGGACCAGGTGCGCTCACCGGACGGGCCCAGCACCCGCAACGGCAGGGTCCTGAGCATGGGCGTCCCGTCCGCGGGCGACACCTCCAGCAGCCGCAGGTGTGCTTCGCAGCGAAGGTCGGAGATGCTCAGCCCGCGCAGCCTCTTGTAGAAGCGGATCGCGATGATCCCGTCCTCGGTCCCCTCCTTGTCCCGCCGGTAGGATTCGTCGTCGGCCTCCCAGGGCAGGCACACGCTCGCCCGGCGCCGCCAGACGACGGCGTCCACGGACCAGATCCGGATGAGCACGACGGCGATCACGATGGCCGGGGCGAAGAGCGCGATCACGGCACCGGCGGTGGCGATCAGGCCGTCCGCGCCGCTGTGGGGGGCGGACGGGTAGTTGTCGGTGCCGGTGATGTAACGGAACATGGCCAGGACACGGGTCAGGAAGGCCCCGGCGAGGAGCCTGCCGGACAGGCCCGCGGGGCTGGCGGTGGTGAGGACCTGCAAGGCAGCCAGCACGACTGACGACAGCGCCAGCACACCCAGCCCCCAGACGACCAGTTTCCAGGCCGACTGCTGAGCGACCCACCAGCGCCAGGACCGCCGGTAGTAGGGATGGCTCCGGCGGAACTGGACGGGTGAGCGCGAACCAGGCACGGCTCCTCCTGCAGTCGGGAATGTGTCCCGTCTGATGCGTGACCTCACGCCGGATCGGTCAGGGGAGCGGGGCGGGCGACAGGTTTGCCATAGCACCTGGCGAAAGGATCATCGAGATAAGGCGGATACGGTGCGATACGCACATAACCATGGCGCTCAACCAGCCGGGCGGCTTCTGGCTGGCGGGCACCGGTCTCCAGGCAGAGCATGCGGGCACCAATGTGGATCGCGAGCGTTTCCGCGAACCTCATCAGCGCATCCGCCGCCCCGGTTCCGCGCGCTTGCGGGACCACGAACATACGTTTGAGCTCATAGCTGCCTGCCACCGCCGGGGCGCCGCCCTTTTGCAGGGCGCAGCACCCAACTGCCACGTTCTGGTTGCGGGAGAGGAAAAACCGGGCATCGTCCAGCACGGGGCCACGACGCTGGCCGAGCAGCTCGGGATAGCGTGTGGCGAATTCCAGGTCTGCCTGATGGAGAAGTGCTAACAATTCCGGGGCTTGCGGGAGGCACTCAGCGACATCGAACTCAGGCACCATGCCATCACCCCCACCGCCCAGCGACGGTCGCCCGGCCGCTATCTGCCTGCTCGGCGGGGACAGACCAGGTGCCTAGGTTACGGCACACGAATGCCTTCACACCACCATAGTTGCGGCTGTTGCCCCCATGCTGCGGCAAAAGGACCGGCCCGTCCGGGGGACGGCCGGCTGGCGCCGCTTTACGCGTGCGCGGAGTTGCGCACCGACTCGGGGGAGCTGCCGCCCTGCAGCGCGGCGAGTGCGGTCGCGGCCATGACCCGGACCCCGACCCCGATGGCGCGCTCGTCGACGTCGAACGTGGCCTGGTGGATATCGAAGTCATCCGCCGACGCGGGGGCACGGGTGCCCAGCCTGGCCAGGGCGCCGGGGATCGACTCCAGGTACCAGGCGAAGTCCTCGCCGCCCAGGCTCTGCGGTGTCGGCCGGATCGTGTCGTCGCCGAGCACCCGCTCGGCCGCCTCGGACAGCATCGCGACACTCACGGTCTCGTTCACGGTCGGCGGGACGGTCCGCTCATACTCCAGGTCCGCGACCACGCCGTAGGCGTTCGCCACCGACTCCAGCAGCGCCTTCAGCAGGTCGGGTGCGGTGTGCCAGGCGGCGTCGTCCAGGCAGCGCACCGTGCCCTCCGCCACCCCGTCGTCCGGGATCGCGTTCGGCCCGGATCCGGCGCTGACCCGGCCCCAGACCAGGCTGAGGCTGGACCGCGGGTCGACCCGGCGGGACAGTGCGGCGGGCAGCTCGGTGACGATCTTGCCGAGCGCGTACACCAGGTCCGCGGTGAGATGGGGCCGGGCCGTGTGCCCGCCCGGCCCGGACACGTGCACGGCGATCCGGTCGCAGGCGGCGGTGATGGGGCCGGTCCGCACCCCGATCTTGCCCACCTCCAGCCGCGGGTCACAGTGGAGTGCGAAGATCCGCTCGACCGAGGCGATCCCGCCGAAGGCCAGCACGTCGAGCGCACCGCGGCCGATCTCCTCGGCAGGCTGGAAGATCAGCCGGACCCGGCCCGGCAGCGCGCCCTCGGCCGCCAGCGACGCCAGGAACAGGCCGGTTCCCAGCAGGACCGTGGTGTGGACATCGTGCCCGCAGGCATGGCAGACGTTGGGCATGGTGGACCGGTAGGGCACGTTCTTCTCGTCGGTGATCGGCAGCGCGTCCATGTCGGCGCGGAGCGCGACCAGCGGGCCGCCCCTCGACTCGTCCCCGATGTCCACGATCAGCCCGGTCCCCTTGGGCATGGTCCGCGGGTGCAGGCCGGCGGCCGACAGCCGCAGCGCCACCCGGCTGGTCGTCCGGTGCTCGTGATAGCCGAGTTCGGGGTGAGCATGCAGATCCCGGCGGAATGCGATGAGCTCCTGCCCGCGGCCCGCGAGGAACTCGTCCAGATCCCCCGTCAGATCATCACCTCGCATGCGCCGTCTCCTCCGGCCAGGCATACGATCCCCCTGCCAGCTCGGTCATCACCGCACAGGCCACACCGGCTGACATGCGGCTCCCGCCCATCCCGAACCCGGCGCGCCGGCTGGCCGCCCAGCATTCCCGGGCCCAGTGCCGCGTGGTGGCGCTCCGGATGGTCTGGTTACGGGGCTGCATGTCCATGTACTCCTCGAGCTCAGTCCGCTCGCCACGGGTACGCCGTCGTCCCGTGGTCGGCAGGCCCCCGCGATGACCGCCCGGCTCGAAGAGAGCCCCGCGCCCTGCCCGCCCCAAACAGGCCTGGCGCAGTCAGCACCGCCAAAGCGCGGCAGATACAGGGTGCGGGCCTGGTAGACCTTGGCGGGCCTGACGACTGGATCGCCTGCTGCTCCCGCGACCGGGCTGTCCAGGGACATACACGCCAGGGCCATGAGCTAGCGGGTATGCCACCGCATCTGCACGACAAATTTCGGCATAGTACTGAAAGGGCGCCATCTTTGCGTCCCGGCGGTCTCTGCCGGGACGCTTTTCCGGCGCAGGTCTGTATCGTATCGCGCGCGCTGATGATCCGCTGGAGTTGCGCGATTTGTCGCGGCACGATCAAAATCCGGACACCAGCGGCCGGACCCGCCGGAGGAGTGCCTGGTCAGGAGATGTCGGTGGGGTGGTAGACACCCCACACCTCGCGCAGCGCGCCGCATACCTCCCCGACCGTCGCCCGGGCGCTCAGCGCCTCGCGGAGCGGGATGAGCACGTTGTCCTGGCCGGCCGCTGCCTTCCTGAGATCGTCGATCGCGCGCTGCCACTGCCTGGGGTCGCGCGAGCCGCGCAGCCGCGTGAGCCGCTCCGCCTGGTCCTGCTCGATCGACGGGTCCACCCGCAGCGGCTGGTAGGCCTCGTCGCCGTCCGAGGTGAACTTGTTCACCCCCACCACCACCCGCTCACCGGCATCGATCTGGCGGGCGACCTGGTATGCCGAGCGCTCGATCTCGGCCTTCTGGAAGCCGCGCTCGATGGCGGCGACCGCCCCGCCGAGATCCTCCACCTTGGCGATCAGGTCCGCGGCGGCCGCCTCCACCTCGTCGGTCAGCGACTCGATCGCGTACGAGCCAGCGAACGGGTCGGCGGTGGCTGTCAGGTCGGTCTCGTGCGCGAGCACCTGCTGGGTGCGCAGCGCCAGCCGGGCCGCCTTCTCGCTGGGCAGCCCGATCGCCTCGTCAAAGGAGTTGGTGTGCAGGGACTGGGTGCCGCCGAGCACGGCGGCCAGCGCCTGCACGGTCACCCGGGCCAGGTTGACCTCGGGCTGCTGGGCGGTCAGCTGCACCCCGGCGGTCTGGGTGTGGAACCGCAGCATCTGCGAACGGGGGTCGGCCGCGCCGAACTCCTCGGCCATGATCCGCGCCCACAGACGGCGGGCGGCGCGGAACTTGGCGACCTCCTCCAGCAAGGTGGTCCTGGCCACGAAGAAGAACGACAGCCGGGGCGCGAACTCGTCCACCGCGAGGCCGGATGCGAGCGCGGCGCGCACATACTCCTTGGCGTTGGCCAGCGTGAACGCGATCTCCTGCACCGGCGTGGCGCCGGCCTCGGCCATGTGGTAGCCCGAGATCGAGATCATGTTCCAGCGCGGCAGCTCGGCCCGGCAGTAGGCGAAGGTGTCGGCGACCAGCCGCAGGGAGGGCTGCGGCGGGTAGATGTAGGTGCCGCGGGCGATGTACTCCTTGAGTATGTCGTTCTGGATGGTGCCGGTCAGCGCGGCCGGGGCGACCCCCTGCTCGGCCGCGACCAGCTGATAGAGCAGCAGCAGCACCGCCGCCGGGGCGTTGATCGTCATCGAGGTGGAGACGGTGTCCAGCGGGATCCCGCGCAGCAGCATGCGCATGTCCTCGATGGAGTCGATGGCCACCCCGACCCTGCCGACCTCCCCGTGCGCGACCGGCGCGTCGGAGTCGTAGCCCATCTGGGTGGGCAGGTCGAAGGCGACCGACAGGCCGGTGGTGCCGGCCGCGATCAGCTGGTGGTAGCGCGCATTGGAGTCCTGCGCGGTGGCGAAGCCGGCGTACTGCCGGATGGTCCAGGGGCGGGCGGTGTACATGCCGGGATAGATGCCGCGGGTGAACGGGTACCCGCCCGGTTCGCCCAGCTTCGCGGCCGGGTCGAAGCCGGGCGGCTCTCCCGGCCCGTATACCGGCTCCACCGGCAGCCCGGACTCCGACTGGCGTGCCATGAGCCAAGGTTAAGCGTTCCCGCCCCGGGCCGCCGGATCCAGGGAGCCTGGGTCATCCCGGCGCGGGGTCATTGCGGCGCGGGCCATGGCGGCCAGCGCCGTCGCGGCGAGACTGTGCTTGCTGCCGGCACTGTGTGCGCGCGTGGCGTACGGTTGCCTCAGCGAGCGGGGCACAACCGGCAAATGGCGCGGGGGAACCCCCCAGATTAACTACAGATCGTGAATGATTAACTACTCATCGTGACTAGATATCAATGCGGGGGCTCACCCGGCGGGGCTGGCCCGCACACCAGGAACCACACGCGGCGGCTGACGGCCGCCGCTGCCGCTGCCGTGTCGCTGACCGTCGGCGCCGCGACGCTGCTCGCCGGGCCGGCCGCCCTGGCCGGGCCCGCTGCCCTGGCCGGGCACGCCCTGGCCGGGCCCACGGCCAGGGCCGGGCACGCCCTGGCCGGCGGCTCCACCGCCCACGCCGGGCCGGCCCATTCCGGGCCGGGGCATCCAGGCAGCCTCGGTTATGGCGGGGCACCCCAGGGCACCGGGCTCGGGCCGGTCGGCGGGCGGCAGCTGGCCGGGCGTGGCGTGGTCGTCAACTACCCGGCCCGGGGCGCGCACCGGCTGCCGTACGTGGCGGCCTCCGCCTACGTCATCGCCGACGCGGGCACCGGCCAGGTGCTGGCCGCCAGGGACCCGCATGGCTGGTACCGGCCCGCCAGCACGCTGAAAGTGCTGACCGCGGTCACCTTGATGCGGGCGCTCAGCCCGGACGCGGCCGTGGTCGCCTCGCACCGGGCCGCCGTCGCCGTGCCGAGCAAGGTGGGGCTCATCCAGGGCGTCACCTACCGGGTCTCCGACCTGTTCAAGGCACTGCTGATGATCTCCGCCAACGACGCGGCGGTCGCCCTGGTCCAGGCCACCGGCTCCTACCACAAGGGCATGGCGATGATGAACGCCGAGGCCCACCGCCTGCAGGCCGACGACACCGTGGCGGTGACGCCGAACGGGCTCGACGCCCGCGGCCAGCACGTCTCCGCCTACGACGAGGCGCTGTTCGCGCGGGAGGCGCTGGCATTCCCGCAGTTCATGCACGACGAGAAGCTGCGCATCGTGCGGTTCCCGCTCAAGCCGCACCACAAGCCGGTCACCCTGTACACCCAGAACACCATGCTCGACACGTTCCCGGGCGACCTCGGCGGCAAGATCGGCTGGACCACCGCGGCCGGGGCCACGTTCATCGGGTGGGCCCGGCGGGGCCACACCACCTTGATGGTGACGATCCTGCACTGCGTCCCGCTGACCGAGATGACCTACGCGGCCCGCCTGCTGCGCTGGGGATTCGCCAATGACGGCAAGGTGAAGCCGGCCGGGCAGCTGGTCAGCCCGCTGCCGTCGGTCGTGGCCGTCCAGCACCGCCCGCCCGCCAGGCACAGGCACCTGCTCGCCCGGCCAGCACCGGGGCCCGGGCTGCCGACTGTCCCGCTCGCCGCGGGCCTGGGCACGCTGCTGCTCGCCGTGCTCACCGGCGGGGCGGTCGTGCTGGTCAGCCGGCGCGCACGCCGGGCAGGAAGCCCACCCGGTCGGTAACCGCCGCCATCGTCTGCTGGGCGACCGGCCGCGCGCGAGCGGCACCGTGCGCCAGCAGCCGGTCCAGTGCGGCCTCGTCGGCCAGCATCTTCTCGGTCCGCTCCCGGATCGGGGCCAGGGCGCCGACGACGATCTCGGCCAGGTCCTTCTTGAACGCCCCGTAGCCCGCGTCAGCGTAACGGGACTCCAGCTCGGCGATGGTCTCCCCGGCCAGGGCGGCGTAGATGCGGAGCAGGTTGGTGATGCCCGGTTTCGTCGTTTCGTCGGCCCTGATGCCTGAACCGGTATCGGTGACCGCGCGCGCGATCTTACGGCGGATCGCTTCCGGCTCGTCCAGCACGTCGATGATCCCCTGCGGCGACGAGGACGACTTGCTCATCTTCGCCTCCGGCTCCTGCAGGTCGGTGATCTTCGCGACCCCGTCCATGATGTGCGCGGCCGGCACGGTGAAGGTCGGCCCGAACCGGTGGTTGAACCGGGCCGCCAGATCCCGGCTGAGCTCCAGGTGCTGGCGCTGGTCCTCGCCGACCGGAACCTGGTCGGTCTGGTAGAGCAGGATGTCCGCGGCCTGCAGCACCGGGTAGCAGAACAGGCCCAGGCTCGCCTGCTGGGCGCCGCCGCGGGCCGCCTTGTCCTTGAACTGGGTCATCCGGCTGGCCTCGCCGAAGCCGGTCAGGCAGCCGAGCACCCAGGCGAGCTCGGTGTGCTCGGGCACCTGGCTCTGCACGAACACCGTGCTGGCGTCGGGGTCGAGCCCGGCCGCGAACAGCTGGGCGGCGGCGACCCGGGTCCGGCGGCGCAGCTGCCCCGGGTCCTGCGGCACCGTGATCGCGTGCAGGTCCACCACGCAGTACACCGCGTCGTGCGACTCCTGCAGGGCCACCCACTGCCGGACCGCACCCAGGTAGTTGCCGAGGTGGAACGAGTCAGCGGTCGGCTGGATGCCGGAGAACACGCGTGGGGCGGACATGCGCGCAGTCTAGTGGCTGCGGCGGCTAGTGACTGCGGCCGCCGACCTCGCCGGCTACGCCGTCGTCCGGGCCGCCGCCCAGGCCGGTGCCCTCGCGCTGGCTCCTGGCCCTGGCCCCGTTCCCGGTGCTGCCACCGGCGGCTCCCGCGGCGCCTGCGGCGCCGGTGCCTCCGGCCGCGCCGGCGCCCAGGAGCGGCACGATGTCCGGCACCGCCTCCCGGAGGGAGTCAGCGTCAGCGTCGGTGCCAGCCTCCTGGGAGGCCCGCTCCGCCCTGGCCCCGGCCCGGTAGTGCTCGACCTCCCTGGCCGTCTGCCGCGCGTCCCAGCGCAGCGGCCTGCCGATCAGGTCGGCGATCTCCGCCAGCGCCGTCATCCCCCGGTCGGCCGTCTCGATCGCGATATGGGTCCGGCGGCCCAGCACGTCGTCCAGATGCCGGGCACCCTCGTGCGAGGCGGCGTAGACGACCTCCGCCCGCAGATAGTCGTCGGCGCCGGTGACCGGTCTGCCCAGGCCAGGTTCGGCGGCGACCAGGGCGAGCACCTGCGGCGCCAGCGAGCCGTACCGCCGCAGCAGATGCTCGATCCGGGCCACGTGCAGTCCCGACGACAGGGCCAGCCGGTTCCGGGCGTTCCAGAGCGCCACGTACCCGTCCGCGCCCGCCAGCGGCACCCGGTCGGTGCAGGACGGCGGGGCCCGCCAGTCCAGCGCGTGCACCACCGCGTCCACCGCGTCCCTGGCCATCAGCCGGTAGGTGGTGTACTTGCCGCCCGCCACCAGCACCAGCCCCGGCACCGGCTGGGCGACCACGTGCTCGCGCGACAGCCGGGACGTGGACTCCGACTCACCCGACAGCAGCGGCCGCAGCCCGGCGTACACGCCGATCACGTCATCGCGGGTGAGCGGGGTCTTGAGCACCTTGTTCGCCTGCTGCAGCAGGTAGTCGATGTCGGCCCGGCTGGCCGCGGGCTCGGCCTTGCTGCCGGTCCAGTCGGTGTCGGTGGTGCCGACGATCCAGTACCGGCCCCAGGGGATCACGAACAGCACGCTGAACGCGGTACGGGTGATGATCCCCGTCGCGGAGTGGATGCGGTCCTTCGGCACGACCAGGTGGACGCCCTTGGAGACGCGCAGGTTGATCATGCCCCGGCCGCCCACCATGGCCTGGATCTCGTCGGTCCACACCCCGGTCGCGTTGACCACCTGCTGGGCCCGGATCTGGACCTCGCCGCCGGTCTCCAGGTCCACCGCGCAGACCCCGGTGACCCGCTCCCCCTCCCGCAGGAAGCCCGTCACCTGGACCCGGGAGGCCACCTGCGCGCCGTAGCCGGCCGCGGTCCGGATCAGGGTGAGCACATAACGGGCGTCGTCCACCTGGGCGTCCCAGTAGGCGACGGCACCGGTGATGGCCGAGCGCTTGAGGCCGGGGGCGAGCTTGAGTGCGCCGCGCCGGGACAGCTGGCGGTGGGCGGGCAGCCCCCTGGTGTGGCCCAGGGAGAAGCCGAGCACGTCGTAGGCGGTCACCCCGGTGCCGACGTAGGCGCGCTCCCAGACGTGGTGGGTGAGCGGGAACAGGAACGGGACAGGGCGTACCAGATGCGGCGCGATCACCCCGAGCAGCAGCGACCGCTCGGCGAGCGCCTCCCGGACCAGGCCGACGTTGAGCTGTTCCAGGTACCGCAGGCCGCCGTGGATCAGCTTGCTGGAGCGGGACGAGGTGCCCGCGCCGAAGTCGCGGGCCTCCACCAGCCCCACCGACAGTCCCCTGGTCGCGGCGTCGAGCGCCACCCCCGCGCCGACCACCCCGCCGCCCACGACCAGCACCTGGAACTCGGTCCCGGCGAGCGCGGCGAGCGCCGCCGATCGGGAGTCGGGATCCAGCCTGGCCGCGTCGGCCCCTCCCGCCCTCACAAGCCGAACGCTAGCATCCACCGGTCAGCGCCTGGCGGGCGCACCGGGCGTGACCACCACCTCTACCCGCTGGAACTCCTTCAGATCGGAGTACCCGGAGGTGGCCATGGTCCGCCGGAGCGCACCGACCAGGTTCAGCATGCCGTCGGCCACGGTGGAGGGGCCGTGCAGGATCTGCTCCAGGGTGCCGATGGTGCCCACCTTCACCCGCGCCCCGCGCGGCAGGTCGGCATGGTGCGCCTCGCTGCCCCAGTGGTAGCCGCGGCCGGGCGCCTGCTCGGCGCGGGCGAACGGGGAGCCGACCATGACCGCGTCCGCGCCGATGGCCAGCGCCTTGGCGATGTCGCCGCTGCGGGTCATCCCGCCGTCGGCGATCACGTGCACATACCGGCCGCCGGACTCGTCCAGGTACTCGCGGCGGGCGGCGGCGACGTCGGCGATCGCGGTCGCCATCGGGACCGCCACCCCCAGCACGGCCGCGGTGGTGTGCCCGGACCCGCCGCCGAAGCCGACGAGCACCCCGGCCGCGCCGGTCCGCATCAGGTGCAGCGCGGCCGTGTAGGTGGCGCAGCCGCCCACGATCACCGGCACGTCCAGCTCGTAGATGAACTGCTTGAGGTTGAGCGGCTCGGCGTTGCCGGAGACATGCTCAGCGGACACGGTGGTGCCGCGGATGACGAAGATGTCCACGCCCGCGTCCACGACTGTCTTGTAGTACCGGACGGTGCGCTGCGGTGACAGCCTGGCCGCCGTGGTCACCCCGGCAGCGCGGATCTCCTCGATCCGGCGCCCGATCAGCTCCTCCTTGATCGGCTCGGCGTAGACCTGCTGCAGCCGGCTGGTGGCCGCGTCATCGCCGAGTTCGGCGATCTCGGCGAGGACCGGCTCGGGGTCCTCGTAGCGGGTCCACAGGCCCTCCAGGTCAAGCACGGCCAGGCCGCCGAGGTGGCCGATCGCCGCCGCCGTGGCGGGCGAGACCACGCTGTCCATCGGGCAGACCACCAGCGGCACCTCGAACCGGTAGGCGTCGATCTGCCAGGCGGTGGACACCTCCTCCGGGTCCCTGGTCCGGCGGGAGGGCACGATCCCGATCTCGTCCAGGGTGTAGGCGCGGCGGCCGCTCTTGCCGCGCCCGATCTCGACGGTCACGGGAGCCGCCGCGAGTAGTTCGGCACCTCGGCGGTCATCTGGATGTCATGGGGGTGGCTCTCGGTCAGGCCGGCCGCGGTGATCTGGGTGAACCGGGCCTGCTGCAGCTCGGCGATGTTCCGCGCGCCGCAGTAGCCCATCGCCGCCCGCAGCCCGCCGGCGAGCTGGCCGGCCACTGCCGCCAGCGGCCCGCGGTAGGGCACCTGGCCCTCGATGCCCTCGGGCACCAGCTTGTCCTCGCGCAGCACGTCGTCCTGGAAATAGCGGTCCTTGGAGTAGGACCGGCCGCGCATCGCCCCCAGCGACCCCATGCCGCGGTACTGCTTGTACTGCTTGCCGTGGATGAAGACCATCTCCCCGGGCGCCTCCTCGCAGCCGGCCAGCAGGCTGCCGAGCATGACCGTGTCCGCGCCGGCCGCGATGGCCTTGGCGATGTCGCCCGAGTGCTGCAGGCCGCCGTCCCCGATCACCGGCACGCCCGCCGGCCGGGCCGCCTGCGCGGCGTGGAAGATCGCGGTGACCTGCGGCACACCGACACCAGCCACCACCCTGGTGGTGCAGATGGAACCGGGCCCCACCCCGACCTTGACCCCGTCGGCGCCCGCCTCGATCAGCGCCTGCGCGCCCGCCCTGGTGGCGACGTTGCCGCCGATCACATCCACCCGGGTGTTGGCCTTGAGCTGCGCAACCATGGCGATGACCGCCTGGGCGTGACCGTGCGCGGTGTCCACCACCAGGAAGTCGGCACCTGCCTCGGCCAGCGCCTGCGCGCGGCGTTTGGCGTCCTCGCCGACACCGACCGCCGCGCCGACCACCAGCCGGCCCTGGGGGTCCTTGGTGGCGTTCGGGAACTTCTCGCTCTTGGTGAAGTCCTTGACCGTGATCAGGCCGCACAGCCTGCCCGCGCCATCGGTCAGCGGCAGCTTCTCCACCTTGTGCTGCCGCAGCAGGGCCAGCGCGTCGTCCCTGGCCACCCCGACCGGCGCCGTGACCAGCGGCATCGGCGTCATCACCGCCGACACCGGCCGGTCGAGGCTGGTCTCGAACCTGATGTCGCGGTTGGTCACGATGCCGAGCAGCACGCCGTCCTGGCTGGTCACCGGCACGCCGGAGATGCGGTAGCGGGCGCACAGGCTCTCCACGTCGGCCACGGTGGCATCGGGGCCACAGGTCACCGGGTTGGTGATCATTCCGGCCTCGGACCGCTTCACCGTGTCCACCTGGTGCGCCTGGTCTTCGACCGACAGGTTCCGGTGCAGGACGCCGACCCCGCCCTGGCGGGCCATGGCGATCGCCATCCGCGCCTCGGTGACGGTGTCCATGGCCGAGGAGACCAGCGGGAGCCGCAGGGTGATCCGGCGGCTGAGCCTGGCCGCCGTGTCCGCTTCGGAGGGGAGTATCTCCGAGTGGGCTGGCAGGAGGAGCACGTCGTCGAAGGTCAGCGCCGGAGGACCGAACTTGGTCTGGTCAGTCATGGCACCTTCCGGGAAGGGAGTCCAGGTAACCGCCAGTCTAGTGACCGCCGCCGCCCTGCCCTGGCACCCCAACTGCATCAGACCGCGTCTTGATGCGGTCCTGGCTACACCAGACCGCGTTGTGACGCCGGCGGCCGGGAGGTCACCAGCCGAGCTCGCGCAGACGCGCGTCGCCGATGCCGAAGTGGTGGCCGACCTCGTGGATGACCGTCCGGCGGACCTCGGCGACGACCTCGTCCTCACTGCCGCATACCGCGCACACCGCGTGGCGGTAGATGGTGATCCGGTCCGGCAGGACGCCCGCGTAGCCGGTGGTCCGGCTGGTGAGCGGGATGCCCTCGTAGAGCCCGAGCAGGTGGGGTGGCCCCGGTTCGTGCTGGACGGTGACGGCCACGTTGCTCATCAGCGCGCCCAGATCCTCCGGCAGGCTGTCCAGTGCCGCGCTCACCATCTCCTCGAACCTGGCCGGCGCCACCTCGATCATGGGCCCATTGTCCGGGGCAGCGGGCGGCGGCGCACCCGGTGCGGTGCGCGGGAGCGGGGTGTGCTCAGCGCGGGCGGCGGGGGCGGCGGGTGCGCGGCGGCATCGGCCGGCCGGTGATGGGCGGCCGGTATCCCCAGCCGGCCGGCTCCTTCCGCACGCTGGCGGGCAGCCTGCCGAGCCGGGCGAGCACGCCTGCGAGAGCGAAACCGGTGCTGCCCGCGGCGCCCGCCACTGTCGCGACGGTGGCAGCCACGGCGGCGACGTGCACCCAGGCACTGGCCGCACCGGGCCGCGCGCCGGCCGGCCCGGCGGCGGCACCGACCATCGCGGCACCGGCCACCGCGACCCCCGCCGCGGCGGCGGCGCGCACCGCGGCGGACCACGCCAGCGCGGCTGGGACGCCGCTGTCAGGCGAGTCGACGTCGGCGGCCAGCACACTGAGCAGGACGATGGCAGGATCGTGGATGGCGCGCGGCCGCAAGAGACGCCGCGCCGCCAGCAGGTTGATGATCGATTCCGAACGCCGGATGGCGCTGAGGTCAACGGCCGGGTTGCCGGGGTCCCTGCGGGCATCGGGGGGCAGCGTCAACACCACATCCGGTGTCACGCTCGGCGCCCCGGGTCCGCGCCCCGTGATCACGCAATCGACTCCTCGATCGCGAGCGCTCGGAGCCTGGCCAGTGCCCGGTGCTGGGCGACGCGAACCGCTCCTGCCGACATACCCAGTACATTACCCGTCTCTTCTGCTGACAGTCCCGTCACAACCCGTAGTATCAGCAGCTCACGGAGGTGGATCGGCAGCCGCGCGAGCAGTGCCCTGGCCCGCTCGGCTTCGAGGTAGGCCACCACCGTCTCCTCCGGCCCGGGCTGTTCGTCCGGTCCGTCCGGCAGATCCTCGGTGGGCACGGCCAGCCGGGCGGCGTTGCGCACAGCATCGGCCACCTTGTGCGAGGCAATTCCGAACACAAATGATGCAAATGGCCGGCCCATATCGCGATAACGAGGAAGCGCGGAAAGGACGGCTATGCACACTTCTTGTGCAACATCATCCGCGACATGGTAATGACCGGCAATTCGCCCCAAACGGGCCCGGCAGTACCGGACAATCATCGGCCGGATATGTTCGAGCAGCGACTCAATCGCGGCCGGCTGGCCGCGCGCGGCCCGGGTGGTGAGGTCGCGCAGACCAGCTCCGTCAGCCCGGCTGCCGCCGACCGCACGGGCCGTCTCCGCCTTGCTGACCGTAGCTGTGCTGGCCGCGCCGGCGCTGGCCGTCCCCGCACCCGCCACCGTGCCTGGCCGGTCGTTTGTTTCGGCCCAGCCTGCCGCGCCGGGCCCGCTGTAGGTATGGGCACGGCCCGGCGGCCACCCCTCGCTCGCCACCGACCGGATGAAGCATCCCTCCGTCACGACAGCATGATGCCCATGTTAACGGGGGGTGCCTTCATCCGGGCAGGCAACAGAAAGGTCACATTGATGTTCCGCCCAGCAGTTCACCATACATAAATAACAGCGAGTAATCAACTGATTACTCGCTGTTATTTATGTGCTCTCACCGCCGCTGGCCGGTAAGCCGCTGGTCAGCGGGCGTGCCCGTGGCTCAGTGGGAGTGCCCGTGGCCGTGCGAGTGCCCGTGGCCACCGCCCTGGCCGTTCGCCGCCTCATTCTCCGGCTTCTCGGCCACCAGCGCCTCGGTGGTGAGCAGCATGCCGGCGATGGAGGCCGCGTTCTGCACCGCGGAGCGGGTCACCTTGACCGGGTCGATCACACCCTGCGCCATCAGGTCGCCGTACTCCAGTGTCGCCGCGTTGAAGCCATGGCCCCGCTTGAGGCTGGCCACCTTGGCGACCACGACCGAACCCTCCTCGCCCGCGTTCTCCGCGATCCAGTAGCAGGGAGCGTTCAGGGCGCGGCGCACGACCTGGACACCGGTCGCCTCATCGCCGGTCATGCCAAGGTCACCCAGCTCACCGGCGGAGTGCACGAGGGCACTGCCGCCGCCGGCGATGATGCCCTCCTCGATCGCGGCCCGGGTCGCCGAGATGGCGTCCTCCAGCCGGTGCTTCTTCTCCTTCAGCTCGACCTCGGTGGCCGCCCCGACCCGCAGCACGCACACGCCTCCGGACAGCTTGGCAACCCGCTCCTGCAGCTTCTCCCGGTCCCAGTCGGAGTCGGTGTTCTCGATCTCGGCCCGCAGCTGCCGGACCCGGTCCGCGATCGCTTCGCTGTCCCCGGCGCCGTCCACGATCGTGGTGGTGTCCTTGGTCACCACGATGCGGCGGGCCTTGCCCAGCGCCTCGAGCCCGACGAGCTCCAGCTTGAGCCCAAGCTCCTCGCTGACCACCTCACCGCCGGTGAGCACCGCCATGTCGGCCAGCATGGCCTTGCGCCGCTCGCCGAAGCCGGGCGCCTTGACCGCGACCACCGCGAGCAGCCCGCGGATCCGGTTCACGACCAGTGTCGACAGCGCCTCGCCCTCGACGTCCTCGGCGACGACCAGCAGCGGCTGCTTGGCCTGGGCGATCTTCTCCAGCAGCGGCAGGAAGTCGGCCATCGAGGAGATCTTGCCGGCGTGCAGCAGTACATAGGCATCGTCCAGGACCGCTTCCATCCGGTCCTGGTCGGTGATGAAGTACGGGGAGATGTAGCCCTTGTCGAACTGCATGCCCTCGGTGAACTCCAGCTCCAGGCCCATGGTCGGCGACTCCTCGACGGTGATGACACCGTCCTTGCCGACCTTGTCGAAAGCCTCGGCGATCACCTCACCGATCTGGCTGTCCTGGGCGGAGACCGTCGCCACGTGCGCGATCTCCTTGCGCTCCCCCACCTCGCGGGCGGCCTTGATCAGCAGGTCCGAGACGGCCTGCGCGGCCGCGTCGATGCCGCGCTTGAGCTCGATCGGGTTCGCACCCGCGGTCACGCTGCGCCGGCCCTCGCGGACCATCGCCTGGGCGAGCACGGTCGCGGTGGTGGTGCCGTCGCCCGCGACGTCGTTGGTCTTGGTCGCCACCTCCTTGGCCAGCTGCGCGCCGAGGTTCTCGTACGGGTCCTCCAGCTCCACCTCACGCGCGACGGTGACACCATCGTTCGTGATCGTGGGAGCGCCCCACTTCTTGTCGATGACGACGTTGCGGCCGCGCGGCCCCAGCGTCACCTTCACGGCGTCCGCGAGGCGGTTCACACCGCGCTCCAGTGCGCGCCGTGCTTCCTCGTCGAACTCCAGCATCTTGGCCATGACCACCTCTGCTTACGTATAACAAGCCCGGGCGGGACGGGCGGGCTGTCGTGCCACCGCCCCGGGCGCCGGTGAGGCGTCCGGGGCGGTGGCACGCAGCGCACAGTCCTTTACGGGACCACGGGCCCTCGCGAGACCACAAGCCTTCGCGAGACCAGGTGCCCGTTGCGGGACCGCGCCCGCGCCGCATGGTTCTGCGGTTACTTCTCGATGATGGCGAGCACGTCACGAGCGGAGAGCACCAGGTACTCCTCGCCGTGGTACTTGACCTCCGTGCCGCCGTACTTGCTGTACAGCACCACGTCGCCGACCTTGACGTCCATGGGCACACGCTTGGCCCCGGCGTCGTCGAAGCGACCCGGACCCACCGCAAGGACTTCGCCCTCCTGGGGCTTCTCCTTGGCGGTGTCCGGGATCACCAGACCTGACGCGGTGGTCTGCTCAGCTTCGAGCTGACGTACCACGATGCGGTCTTCGAGCGGTTTGAGAACAACCTTGGTGGCGGTCGTCACGATCTGACCTCCCCCTCCGGAAAGGCGGGCTGACAAATGACTAGAGAGGGCGACCGCGGCGGCCTGTCATCGCGGGTGCCAGGCCAGCCTCGTCGCATTAGCACTCTACCTTAGTGAGTGCCAGTTCCGAACAGTATCGCCGCCGCGTGCCGCCGTCAACTTGAGGATGGCTCAGCCAACCAGGACGGTCGTCACCGGGAGCGAGGAGTCGGCCGGGACGTCGAGCGGGGAGGCGGGCGCGCCCCGTGCCACCAGCTCGGCCCCGAGCGCCGCCACCATCGCGCCGTTGTCCGTGCACAGCCCAGGCCGGGGCACCCGCAGCCGGAGCCCGGCCGCCTCGCAGCGCTCCGCCGCCAGCGCCCGCAGCCGAGAGTTGGCAGCCACCCCACCACCGACAACCAGATCCTGAACGTCATGTGCGAGGCAAGCGTCCACTGCCTTGCGGGTCAGGACGTCGGCGACGGCTTCCTGGAACGAGGCCGCCACATCGGCCACCGGCACCGTCAGCCCGGCCTGCTGGCGTCCTTCCACCCATCGGGCAACCGAGGTCTTCAGGCCGGAGAAGGAGAAGTCGAAGGTCGCGTCGCGGTACTTACCGCGCGGGAAAGCGATCGCGGCGCCGTCCCCGGCCTTGGCGGCCGCGTCGATCGGCGGCCCGCCCGGGAAGCCCATCCCCAGCAGCCTGGCCACCTTGTCGTAGGCCTCCCCGGCGGCGTCGTCGATGGTCGCGCCCAGTGGCAGCACCTCACCGGTGACGTCGGGCACCAGCAGCAGCGAGGAGTGGCCGCCCGACACCAGCAACGCGACCAGCGGCCGCGGCAGCGGCCCGTGCTCCAGCTGGTCGACGGCGATGTGCGCAGCCAGGTGGTTGACCGCGTACAGCGGCTTGCCCAGGGCCAGCGCGTAAGCCTTGGCGGCGCAGACCCCGACCTGCAGCGCCCCGGCCAGCCCCGGCCCGGCGGTGACGGCGATCGCGTCCACCTCGGCCAGCCGCACCCCGGCCGTGGCCAGCGCGCGGTCCACCGCCGGCACCATCGCCTCCAGATGCGCCCGGCTGGCCACCTCGGGCACGACGCCGCCGAACCGGGCGTGCTCCGCCACGCTGGAGGCGACCGCGTCGGCCAGCAGCTCGTGACCGCGCACCAGCCCGGCGCCGGTCTCATCGCACGACGTCTCGATCCCGAGCACCAGCGGCGCGGTCATGTCATTGCCTGCCTCGCGGGCGCTTCGCTGGCTGCTTGCTGCGGGCCGGCGTCGCGGGCTGGGCCGAGCGGCCGGCGCATCACCAGCGCGTCCGCGCCGGACGGCTGGTAGTACCCCTTGCGCAGGCCCACCCGGGCGAACCCATGACGCCGGTAGAGACGTTGCGCACGGTCGTTGTCGGTCCTCACCTCGAGGAAGATCTCGGTGCAGCCGCGGCGGCCGGCCTCGGCGAGCAGACCGTCGAGCAGCGCGGCCCCGATGCCCTCGCCCCAGCGGTCCCCGGCCACCGCCAGCGTGAGCACGTCCGCCTGGCCGCCGCCGACCGCCAGCAGTCCCGCGTACCCGGCGATCATGCCGTCATCCTCGGCCACCAGGTAATACCTGCCCGCCGGCCGCCCGGCCAGTTCACCGGCGAGCATGTCGGCCGACCACGCTTCCTGGCCGAACACAGCGATCTCCAGTTCGGCCACGGCCGGCACATCCGCTCGGGCCATCGGCCGCAGCATCACGCTCATGGCGGGCTCACCCCCGGGCGGGCCGGCTCCCCGCGGCCCAGCTCCCCGCGGCCCGGCTCCCCGCGGCCCCGCGCGCCACGGCCCAGCTCCCCGCGGCCCAGCTCCCCACGGCCCCGCGCGCCACGGCCCGGCTCCCCACGGCCCCGCGCGCCACGGCGGGGCTCGCCGCCCTGGCCCGGGCCCGCCGGGACGGGGAGCACTCTCTTGGGCGGCCCGGGCTCGCGGGCGTCCGGCCGGCGCAGGTACAACGGCTCGGGTGGGAGCAGGCGGCCGGCGGCCGGCAGGCGTTCTGCCGCCATGGTCGCGAGCGTGGCGGCGGACGGATAGCCAGGCTCGATCGCCTCGCCCAGGACTCCCGGGTAGGTGGCCGGGCCCGCCCCGGCCACCGGCAGGCCGGCCGGCAGTGCCGCCGGGGCGGCCACCCCGGGACCGGACAGCCGCTCCCCGGCAGGCGAGTAGTGTGCCCAGTACACCTCCCGGCGCCGGGCGTCGGTGGCCACCAGGAACGGGCGCCCGCCGGCCGCGGCGGCCGCATCGCGCGCGATCACGTCGAGCGTGCACACGCCGTGCACGCCGATGCCGAGTGCGCTGCCGAGCACCCGCGCGGTGACCAGGCCCGCACGCAGCCCGGTGTAGGGGCCGGGACCGACGCCGACCGCCACCGCGGTGAGATCGGCGCGGCTCGCACCGGCGTCGGCGAGGACCTTCTCGATGAAGGTGGCCAGCAGTTCGCCCTGCCGCCGGGCGTCCACCGTGGCCGCCTGCGCCAGCACGCGGTGGCCGTCATGGACGGCGACCGTCACGGCGGGGGTCGCGGTGTCGAATGCAAGCAGCAGCACGGTTGCCCAGCGTAGGGCATGACCGGAAGTCCCCGGCCGCTGCCGCCGGGGCGGCCGTCAGCCGCCCCTGGTCCGCGCGGCCCGGACCAGGACGTGCCCTAGTGCAGGTGGGCGATGATATCCCGGGCGGCCGCCACCGCCGCTGCCTGCAACGGCGTCGCGGACACCCGCGCGTACCCGCGGCCAGACCGGGCCGGGCCCTCGGACACCACCGTGATCAGCACGTTGTGGTCCCGCACCACCACCGTCAGCAGGTTGGTGGTGTCGCCGCCGGCCGACGGGACCTGCAGCGCCGCGAAGGCGCTGCTGCCGAGCCCGGGGATCTGGCTCACGGTCGCCTTGGGCAGGTGGGTGGCCTTGGGCGGGTGGAGCTTGCCCTGGCTGGCCTGGAGGTAGGCGTCCTTGGCGGCGAAGGTCGCGCTGCCGTTCCCGCTGGCGAGCCCGCTGGGGGCGTAGGCCTGCACGGTCACTTCCAGGACCCGGTACAGCGGCCGCGCGTCGACCGACCAGTCACACAGGCTCTGCGCGCTGCCGTAGAGCGATCTGGGCCGGACCGTACGGCGGGTGCCGGGCAGGTACTGGTTCAAGGTCGCGGGGGTCACCGCCGAGCACGCGTCCGGCACGGTCTTGAACTCGCCAGCCAGGAACGTGGTGACCAGGCCGTCGGTCACCGGCTTGGGATGGGACTGATGCAGGAACTGGTAGCCGATGCCCGCGACGATGACCAGCACCAGGATCAGCGCGCCGCCCCAGATGTACTTGGACTGGCGGGCACGCCGGGCACGGGACGCGGCGCGCCGGCTCCGGGGACCAGGGGCCGGGGGCTCGGCGGGTGCCGCAGGCGGGCCGCCGCGGTCAGCCTGCCGGGTGGCGGCGCCGGACCGGGCTGGCTGGTCGCGCAGCCGGCGGCGCTCACGGTCCTCGTGGTCAGCCCAGCGCGGGACAACCCCGGGACCCGCCCACGGCGGGAACTCCTCGTCATCGTCGCGGTGGTCATCGGACCAGCCACGGCGGGGCTGACCTGACGCGGGTGGTCGGCCAGACCTGGGGGGAGGGGGGCCCTGCTGAGCCACGGTGCGCCTCCGGGGAAGGGATCGAACCGTGCATGACGGCGCATAACACCTCTGCCTGCCCGGCCGCCGCGCAGCCGGCCGGTCCCGGCAAGGTTGGGACGCTCGAACTATATGGCCTCTGGCACGCCGCCGAGGGCCAGACGCGCAGAGTCGCCCGGGTGGGCCGGTCAGCGCCGTGGTCAGTGCGGGCTGGCTTGGCGGCCGATGGCTTCCTGCTGCCAGCGGTCACCGTGGCCTTCCAGCCGCACCGTGCGTGGCAGGTCGTCGAGCCCGCCGTCCGGGCCGGGCACAGCCCGCCCGGTGACGGCGGCAACCTCGATGCTGATCTCCAGCCGGTCCGCGGCCAGTCCCTCGACCAGGCCGCCGCCCCACTCCACCACCGTGACCGAGGTTTCCAGGCTGGCGTCGAGGTCCAGGTCGTCCACCTCGGCGGGGCTGGCGAGCCGGTAGGCGTCGGCGTGCACGAGGGCCGGGCCGCCGGCCAGCGGGGGGTGGACCCGGGCGATCACGAACGTGGGCGAGGTGACCGGGCCGCGCACCCCCAGGCCCGCGCCGATCCCCTGGACCAGGGTGGTCTTACCCGCCCCCAGCGTCCCGCTGAGCACGACCAGGTCGCCGGGGCGCAGGCTGGCCGCCAGCCGCTTGCCCAGCGCCCGCATCTCGTCCGGGCCCGCCACGGTGATCTCCTCGCGCACCCGCCCCGCGCCAGCCACCCGCCCGGGGCCAGCCACCGGGCCCGCGCCGGAGCCGGTCACGCCGAGCGCGACAGGCCGTCGCCTGCCCCTAGCCGGACGAGCATGCCGGTGATCGCCTCGTTGACCAGGTCCGGGCGCTCAAGGATGAGCGCGTGCCCGCCGCCGGGTATCCAGATGAGATGGGAGCCGGCGATGTCCATGGCCAGCTCGATGCCGAACCGCGGTGATATCAGCCGGTCCCTCTCGCCGACCAGCACCGTCACCGGCACCCGGCCGAGTGTCGCCAGCGAGTCCCGCTTGTCGCACGTCAGCAGCGCCTGGCCGAACCGGGCGACCACCTCGATCGGAGTGGAGCTGACCATCCGCCCCAGGAAGTTGACCACGGCCGGGCTGACTTCGCCGTCCCCGAACCCGAGGAAACGGGTGCTGAGGAATGCCAGGTCGGTGGAGCGGCGGCCGTGCTCGACCAGGATGGCGCGCTTCCCCTTGGCGGCGCCGTTGAGCACCCCTGGTAGCGCCCGGCTGAGCATCGGCCTGATCGGGGCCGGCATCCATGGGCTGCCGCCGTCCAGGCCACGGGCCGCGGTGTTGATCAGCACCACCCCGACCACCTTGGTCCCGAACAGCTCTGGGTGCTGCTCGGCGAGCGCCATGATGGTCATGCCACCCATCGAGTGGCCAACCAGGACAATTTGGGCATCGCCCGGCGCGACCGCGTCGATGACCGACATCAGGTCAACGCCGAGCTGGTCGATGCTGGCCGCGCCGGATTCCGAACGCCCCGACCGGCCGTGATCACGCTGATCCCAGAAGACGAGCCGGTGGCCGGCCAGGTCACGGCGCTGGAAGTGCCAGCAGTCCTGGTTCAGCGTGTAGCCGTGGCAGAAGATGACGGTGAGCGGAGCGGACGCTGGCCCGTTCGTCTCGACGTGGAGCGTTATCCCGTCCTCGGTCAGCACACTGAGGCTGCGCCCGCGCAGTTCCCCGAACATCTCGGTGGACGCCGGGTCGGGACGGCCACGCAGCCGGCCGACCGCGATCCGCTCGGCGGCCAGGATCGCGCCGGCGCTGGCCGCGGTCGCGCCTGCGACCAGCCCGGCTGCTCCAGTGATCCGCCGCCAGCTGGCCATCCGTCCTCCCGCTGCCTGCCATTCCCTGCCTGCTCGGTGCGGCCCCGGCCTGGGCCGCAGCCCCGGCGAGGCTGCACCCGATGCCGGGCGGCGCCGCTATGCGGGTGGTGCCGGAACACTCCCCGGCACCTCGGTGCCCGCACCGGCGTGCACGGGATCATCCTCATATGCTACTCCAAAGTAGCTTCTGGGGGTTCGCCCGCCGAACCTGGTAACGATCTCATAGGACAGCGTCCCGAGGGCGTCTGCCCATTCCTGGACGGTGGGCTCCCCCTCGTCGCCGGGGCCGAACAGCACCACTTCGTCACCTTCCGCGGCGGGTTCGGCGCCGAAATCGACCACGAACTGGTTCATGCACACGGTGCCAGCGATCAGCCAGCGCCGTCCCCGCGCCCAGACCTCGACCAGCCCGAAGGCACCCCGGGGCACGCCTTCGCCGTACCCCATCGGCACCAGGCCCAAGGTGGCGGGGCCAGCGGTGAGGTAACGGTGGCCGTAGGACACACCCGTCCCGGCCGCTACCTGCTTGACCTGGACCAGCCGCGCCCGCACGGTCATCGCCGGGCGGAGCCAGCCGGGCGGGCCGCCGGGCAGGGTCGACAGCCCGAACACGCCGCCACCGGTCCTGACCAGGTCGAACCAGGTCTGCGGCAGGGTCAGGGTGGCCGGTGTGTTGGCCAGGTGCCGCAACTCGGGTCTGGCACCCGCCTTCTCCGCCGCCGTGATCGCCTCCCGGAAGGCCCCGACCTGGGCGTCGATCGATGGATGGCCGGGCATGTCCGCGCAGGCCAGATGGGACCAGATACCAATGATCCGGGCATATCCGGCGGCCTCGGCGGCCAGCGCGGCGTCCACCACGTCCGGCCAGTCACCGGCGGTGGCGCCGCCGCGGGACATCCCGGTGTCCACCTTGAGGTGCAGGCGGGCCGGGCGGCCCGCCTGCCGCGCCGCATCGGCGATCTCCCGGACCAGCCCCGCCGTCCCGGCGGACAGGTCCACGTCCTGGCGCACCGCCTCCTCGTGCGCCGCTCCGGGCACTCCCATCAGGCACAGCACCGGGGCGGGCAGGCCGGCCCCGCGCAGCGCGAGCGCCTCGGAAACGGAGATGACCCCGAGCCAGCTGGCACCACCGGCCAGCGCCGCCCGCGCCGCCGGGATCATGCCGTGCCCGTACCCGTCGGATTTCACCACGGCCATCACAGCGGCGCCGCCGACGTGCCGCCGCAGCGCCTGGACGTTGCCGGTGACCGCGTCCAGGTCAATGAGCGTCTGCGCGTGAGCGTCCATGACCAACCAGTGTGCCAGCAGGTCAGCCCGGCGATGGCTGGGCCGCCGCGGCCCTGGCCCCGCGGATCGCGGCCGGCAGCGCGCCGATCACGTCCGCCGCCCCGATCGGGCCTCCCGCGCCGGTGTCGGCGCCCCCGGTGCCGGTGGCGGCCAGCCGGCCCGCGATGCCGTGCAGGAACGCCGCCGCCCCGGCCGCCTGCGGCACCCCGAGCCCCTGCGCCAGCAGGGCACCCGCCAGCCCGGACAGCACATCCCCGGTGCCGGCGGTGGCCAGCCAGGAGGTCCCGGTGGGGTTCACCAGCACCTCCCCGTCGCCGCCGCTGTCCGGGCCGGGCGCGATCACCGTGGTCGAGCCCTTGAGCAGGACTGTCACGCCGAACCGGGCAGCCGCGGCCCGGGCGTGCTCAAGGCGGCGGGCGGCCACGTCGGCCGGGTCGGCGCCGAGCAGCCGGGCCAGCTCCCCGGCGTGCGGGGTCATCAGGGTGGGCGCGCGCCGGTCCAGCAGCCCTGGTTCGGCCGCGGCCAGGGTGAGCCCGTCGGCGTCGACCAGCACCGGCAGGTCGGTGGCCAGCACCGCAGCCAGCCGGCTCCGGGCCGCCTCGTCCGTGCCCATGCCGGGCCCGGCCACCCAGGCCTGCACCCGGCCGGCCGCCGCCACCTCCTGACCGGCCGCCGCGCCGTCCCCGGTCACCGTGATCACAGCCTCCGGCCACTGCTGGCGGACCACCGCTACCGCCGGTTCGGCGGAAACCAGCCGGATCATGCCGGCGCCGCCACGCAGCGCGGCACCCACGGCGAGAGCAGCGGCGCCGGTGAAGCGGTCGCTGCCCGCGACGATGCCAAGAACGCCCCGGCGGTACTTGTCGGACTCGGCGGGCGGCTGCCGGAACAGGGCGGCCACGTCCGCCACGCCGAACGCGGCCGCGACGGCGGGCGGCAGGTGGGGGCCCAGGCCTATGTCCACCAGTTCCACCACCCCGGCGTGACTGGCGCCCGGGTCGATCAGCAGGCCCGGCTTCCAGGTGCCGAACGTCACCGTGACATCGGCCCGCACCGCCGGGCCGTCCACCACGCCGCTGTCGGCGTCGACCCCGCTCGGCAGATCGACCGCCACCACCACCGGCCCCACTCCGGCCCCGGTCCCGGCCCCACCACGAGCCCGGGCCCCGGCCACCAGGCCGGCCAGAGCCGAGTACGGCTCGCGCAGGCCGCCTTGCCCGCCGATGCCGAGCAGGCCGTCCAGGACCAGGTCCGCGGCCGCGATCACGTCGGGCAGGCCGGGGTCGCCGGGGCCGGTCACCCGCCCGCCCGCGGCCCGCAGCGCCGCGGCTCCTTCCTCATGCACCCGCCCGCCCGCGGCGACCGCCACCACCCGGGCGCCGCGCCGGGCCAGCCGGGCGCCCGCGTAGAGCGCGTCGCCGCCGTTGTCGCCGCTGCCTGCCAGCACCACGACCCTGGCCCCGTAGACCGTCCCCGCCAGCCCAGCGCAGACCGACGCCAGGCCCGCTGCCGCCCGCTGCATCAGCGTCCCGGGTGGGACAGTCGCCATGAGAGCACGTTCGGCCGCCCGGATTGTGGCGACATCGTGCGCTTTTCTCATCCTTCCGCCACCACCATCGCGACGCTCATACCTCCGTCATGGGTGATCGACAGGTGCCAGCCGCGTACCCCCAGCCCGGCCGCGGCCGCGGCCACCGTGCCGCCGGCCCGCAGCCGGGGACGGCCCGTCTCGTCGTGCACGACCTCCACGTCGGCCCAGCGCAGGCCCACGGGCGCGCCGAGAGCCTTCGCAGCCGCCTCTTTCGCGGCAAAACAGGCAGCAAGCGAGGCCAGCGGCCGGCCGCGTTCGCCCTCGGTGAACAGCCGGCCAGCCAGGGCCGGGGTCCGGCGCAGAGCGGACTCCAGCCGGGCGTTGTCCACGATGTCCACTCCGATGCCCACGATCACGCCCCCAGCCTGCCACCGCGGGCGCCGCCAGCCCACGCACCGGGCCGCGGAGCCACGCACCACGCCGCGCCGCCAGCCCACGCACCGGGCCGCCCTGTCTTACTCCACCGTGACGGACTTGGCGAGGTTGCGCGGCTGGTCCACGTCGTGGCCCTTGGCGGTGGCCAGCTCGCAGGCGAAGACCTGCAGCGGCACCGTGGTCACCAGCGGCTGCAGCAGCGTGGGCACGTGCGGCACCTCGATCAGCATGTCGGCGTACGGCTTGACCTCGTGGTCGCCCTGCTCCACGACCACGATGACCCTCGCCCCGCGCGCCCGGATCTCCTGGATGTTCGACACGATCTTGTCGCGCAGCACACCCCTGCCTTCGGCGGACGGCACCACCACCACGACCGGCAGCCCGTCCTCGATCAGGGCGATCGGGCCGTGCTTGAGCTCGCCGGCGGCGAACCCCTCGGCGTGCATGTACGCGAGCTCCTTGAGCTTGAGCGCACCCTCCAGCGCGACGGGGTAGCCGACATGGCGGCCCAGGAACAGCACACAGCGCTCGCCGGCCAGCTCGCGGGCCAGGGCGCGGACCGGCTCCATCGTCTCCAGCACCGCGTCCACGGCGGCGGGCATCCGCGCCAGCTGCGAGATCACCTCGCGGATCTCGTCGCCATACTTGGTCCCCCGCAGCTGCGCCAGGTACAGCGCGACCAGGTAGCAGCCGACGAGCTGGGTGAGGAACGCCTTGGTGGAGGCGACCGCGATCTCCGGCCCGGCCCGCGTGTACAGGACCCCGTCGCACTCGCGGGGGATGGTCGAGCCGTTCACGTTGCAGATGGCCAGCACCCGCGACCGCTGCTCGCGCGCGTGCCGCACCGCCATCAGCGTGTCCATCGTCTCCCCGGACTGGGAGATCGCGATGACCAGGGTGGTGCGGGTCAGGATCGGGTCGCGGTAGCGGAACTCGCTGGCCAGCTCCACCTCGCAGGGGATCCCGGACCAGTGCTCGATGGCGTACTTGGCGATGAGCCCGGCGTGGTAGGCGGTGCCGCACGCCACCACGATGATCTTGTCGATCTCCCGCAGCTCATCGGCGGGCAGCCGCATCTCGTCCAGCTTGAGCTGCCCGTCGGTGCCCACCCGGCCGAGCAGGGTGTCGGCGATCGCCCGCGGCTGCTCGGCGATCTCCTTGAGCATGAAGTACTCGTAACCCGCCTTCTCGGCGGCCGATACGTCCCAGTCGACCCGGTATTCGTTGACCTGGGCCGGCGTGCCGTCGAACCCGGTGACGGTGATGCCGTCCGCACGGATCTCGGCGACCTGGTCCTGGCCCAGTTCCACCGCCCGCCGGGTGTAGGCGATGAACGCGGCCACGTCGCTGGCGAGGAAGTTCTCCTGTTCGCCGCGGCCGATCACGAGCGGGCTGTTGCGGCGGGCACCGACCACCGCCTCCGGGTCCCGGATGTCCACCGCGACCAGGGTGAACGCGCCCTCCAGCTGGCGGCAGACCCGGCGCATCGCGTCAGCCAGCGCCCCCGGCCGGGGCAGCCCGCCGGCCGCCGCCATCTCGGCTTCCAGCAGGTGCGCCACGACCTCGGTGTCGGTGTCGGAGGCCAGTTCATGGCCGTCGGCCGCCGCCTGCGCACGGAGGGCGGCGAAGTTCTCGATGATGCCGTTGTGGACCACCGCGAGGTGCCCGCCGCAGTCGGTGTGGGGGTGGGCGTTCGGGTCGGTGGGCGGGCCGTGGGTGGCCCAGCGGGTGTGCCCGACACCGACCGTGCCCGGCAGCGGCGGCTCCGCGTCGAGGGCTTTGACCAGGTTGGCGAGCTTCCCCGCCCGTTTCTGCGCGGCCAGCCGGCCGTCGGCCACCACCGCGATTCCCGCCGAGTCGTATCCGCGGTATTCCAGGCGCGTCAGCCCCTCGATCACCACGTCGACGGCCTGACGATGCCCCGCGTACCCCACGATGCCGCACATATTGCCAGGCTAACGGTTGTGCTGGCCCCGCGCGCCCGCCGCCCCGGGCCGGCGCCAGGGCGCGCCGCCGTGCCCGCCGCGGCCCATCAGGATGCAGAACGGATAGCCGACACGAGCCGGTCCGCCAGATGCCGGGCCTGTTCGGGGTCGACCGCTTCGACCATGACCCGGACCGCCGGCTCGGTGCCACTGGGCCGCACCAGGACCCGGCCCGAGCCGTTCAGCTCTGCCTCTACCGCCGCCACCTGCGCCGCCACCTCACCGGAGGCGGCGACCCTGGTCTTGTCCACCCCCGCGACATTGACCAGCACCTGGGGGTAACGGGTCATCACCCCGGCCAGGTCGGCCAGGGACGTGTGCTCACGGGCCATGGCGGCCAGCAGATGCAGCGCGGTCAGGATGCCGTCGCCGGTGGTCGCGTGCTCCAGCATGATGATGTGCCCGGACTGCTCGCCGCCCAGGTTGAAGCTGCCTTCCCGCATGGCCTCCAGCACGTACCTGTCGCCGACCGCGGTCTCGATCACGGTCACGCCGGCCTGCTGCATGGCTATCCGGAAACCGAGGTTGGACATGACGGTGGCCACGATCGTGTCGCCGGCCAGCCGGCCGCGGGCCTTGAGCCCGAGCGCGAGCACGGCCATGATCTGGTCCCCGTCGATCACCTGCCCGCCGGCGTCGACCGCCAGGCATCTGTCCGCGTCGCCGTCGTGGGCGATGCCGGCGTCCGCACCGTGCTCGACGACCGCGGCGCGCAGCGCTTCCATGTGGGTGGAGCCGCAGCCGGCATTGATGTTCTCGCCGTCGGGCTCGGCACCGATCGCGATCACGTCGGCGCCCGCCCGCCGCAGCAGCGGCGGGGCGACGGTGGAGGCGGCGCCGTGCGCGCAGTCCACCACCACCCGCAGGCCGGCCAGTGGCCCGGTGCCGCCGGCCGGCCCGGTGCCGCCGGATTGCCCGGTGCCGCCGGATTGCCCGGGGGCTGGCAGCGAGCCGAGCAGGTGCGCCAGGTAGCGCTCCAGCGCGCCGCCGTTGTCGCTGACCCGGCCGAAACCACCGCCCGGCGCGCCGGTGACGGCACTGCCGGGCCGGCCAAGCCGCGCCTCGATCTCGTCCTCGGCGGCGTCGGGCAGCTTGAACCCGCCCCGCCCGAACAGCTTGATCCCGTTGTCCTGGGCCGGGTTATGGCTGGCCGACAGCATGACACCAAGATCGGCGCCCAAATTAGCGGTGAGGAAGGCGACAGCCGGGGTCGGGATCACCCCGAGCCGGAGCACGTCCACGCCTGCCCCGGCCAGGCCCGCCACGACGGCGGACTCCAGGAACTCACCGGACGCACGGGGATCGCGGCCCACGACCGCGAACGGGCGCCTGCCGGCGGTCCTGGCGCTGTGGAAGGTGCCGTTGTCGTGCAGCATCTCGGCAGCGGCGACCGCCAGGTCCATGGCCAGGCGGGCGGTCAGGTCGTCGCCCGCCACACCCCGTACGCCGTCAGTTCCGAAGAGCCGGCCCATGAAACTCCCCCCGGGTTCCGGTGCCGTCAGGCGGAATGCGGAGCGGTTCGAGCGGCCTGTCAGCGCTTGGAGTACTGAGGCGCCTTGCGGGCCTTCTTCAGGCCGTACTTCTTGCGCTCCTTGACCCGGGCATCCCGGGTCAGGAAACCCGCTCGCTTCAGGGTAACCCGGTTCTCAGGATCGACCAGAATCAGGGCCCGGGCGATCCCGAGCCGCAGTGCCCCGGCCTGGCCGGTGACGCCGCCGCCGGTGATCCGGGCGACCACATCGAACTGGCCCTCCGCGCCGAGGGTCACCAGCGGCTCACTGATGATCTGCTGGTGCACCTTGTTCGGGAAGAAGTCCTCGAGCGGCCGCTCGTTGATCCGCCACTGGCCGGTGCCGGGGGTGATGCGGACCCGCGCGATCGCCTCCTTGCGGCGGCCGGTGGCCAGCGCGCTGCCGGTCACGACCGGGCGGCGTGCCCCCGGCCGGGCCTCCGCTTCCGCGGCTGACTCGGTGGTGTACTCCGAGACGTGCGCTTTGGCCTCGCCGGCCGTCTGGGCGTCGGCGCCATCAGCGAGCGTCTGGGTCCCTGTGGGCTCAGCCACGATGCTTTCCTCGTACTTCCTCATCGGCTCTTGTCATCGCGCCGTGCGGGTGGGGCATGCCGCCCCGCACCGCGGGCGCGCTACTTGCCACCGGCCTGGGCTGACCCCGCCTGCTGCGGGATCTGCGTGATCGTGAACGGGGTGGGGCGCTGCGCCTGATGCGGGTGGTCCGGGCCCGCGTACACCTTCAGCTTGCGCAGCATGGCCCGGCCCAGCGTGTTCTTGGGCAGCATGCCCTTGACTGCCTTCTCCACCGCCCGCTCGGGGTGCTTGGCGAGCAGGTCGGAGTAGGCCACGGAGTGCATGCCCCCGGGGTATCCCGAGTGCCGGTAGGCCCGCTTGTCCTGCAGTTTGTTGCCGCTCAGGGCGACCTTCTCCGCGTTCACCACGATCACGAAGTCGCCGGTGTCGATGTGCGGCGCGAAGATGGGCTTGTGCTTCCCGCGCAGCAGCGTCGCCACATGGCTGGCCAGGCGGCCGAGCACGACATCAGAGGCGTCGATGACGTGCCACTGACGCTGGATGTCACTGGCCTTGGGGCTGAAAGTGCGCACAGTCGTAAGCCTTCACATGTGGGACGTGGATCCGTGGGCCCGCGCCCGGGGTGATCCTCCAGGCGAGGGAGTCCCCGCATCTGCCGCCGCGTGACCAGCCCCGCTGAGCGGGCACGGCAGGCATGCCGATGCGCATGGACGCTTGGCAAGGATACCGGCCACAACCGATGCTGGTCAAAGTGAGCCGAACGGCGCTGCCGGGCGGCGGACCGCCGCCCGGCGTAGCCACTACCGTACGGCCCGTCCCGGTCGCTACCGGGACGGGCCGCGGAAATGCTCAAGAAACCAGGAAAATGCCTGACCGCACGATGCCGGCCGCCTGGGGGGATACGCTCGCGCCATGGGTTCTCCGGGTGGGCATGACGGCCGGCCGCCGCGTGGCCGGCCGGACGGTCGGCTGCCCGAACGCCCGGCCCGCGCCCAGGGGCCCGATGCCAGCCGGTCCGGATACGCCAGCCCGCCCGATCCCGATCCCTACTGGCGGTCCCGGGCCGACGGCGCCGGTGGTTCTGGCCCGCCGCCGTATGAGCGGCCCGCTGCGGCCCCGGCAGGCCTGGGCACTGGTGGACCAGGCCCGTCGCATGGCGGGCTGCCACCGGGCAGCACCGGGCCGTCCGCGGCCCTGCCCCCCGCTACCCTGCCCCCCGCTACCCTGCCGCCCTCCACCCTGCCGCCCCGGGGCGGGCCGCCACCGGGCGGTCCTGGTCTTTCCGCGACCCTGCCACCCCGCGGCGGCTTCCCTGGCGGCGGCCGGCCGGACGGTGGCCGACCCGGCGGTGGCCGACCCGGCGGTGGCCGGTCCGGCGCTGGCTGGCCCGACAGTGGCCGGTCCGGTGGCGGCAGTGCCGGCAGCGGGGGGGCGCCTGCCCCGCCCGGGCAAGCGCCTTTGTCCGGACGCGTCCTGCCCCGCGGCATCACCCCGTCCCACAGCGGGTCCCCATCGGGGACCGGCCCGCCCCGCGTGTCCTCGGCCGGCGTGTCCTCCTCCCGGGCGGTAGTCCGTGACGGCTCCCCCCGCCGCCGGGGCCCGATCCGCGGCTACCCGCCCATGCCGGGCCAGCCAGGCCCGGTCTACCCGCCCGGCCAGTTCTCGGACTGGAACCGGCCGTCGGTGCGGGCGTCCTGGCTCGGCCTCAACCGCTCCGGTGACGGCACCGGGGAGAACGACGCCGAACCGGGGTATTCCGTGCTCGCCACCAGCGACCCGTCGGCGGACGAGACGGTCACCCAGACCTGGGCGGCGATCGACGACGCCGGCGGATGGTCTCCGCCGCCACCGGCCCGCGATGTGTCCGCGCACACCGACGGGGAAGGCTTTCCCGGAATCCGTACCGGGGCGCGCCCGGCCGGTGCCCGCGCGCCGTTCGAGGCGGTCGGTGGGCGGCCGGAGGCCCGCGACCCGCAGCTGGCACCGTGGGAGTCCGGTGCCCTGCCCGCCATCGCGTCATCTGCCAGCACCGCTGCTGCCGCCGGCCCAGGCGCAAGCGGTCCAGGCGCCGCCGGCCCAGGCGCCGCCGGCCCAGTCACCACCGGCCCAGTCACCACCGGCTCAGCCGCTGGCCGGGGGGCAGGCGGCACCCTCGCCGGCCGCGGGCCGGGCAATGCCCCTGCTGACGGACGTGGCTCCGGCCCGGCCCCCTGGGAGTCCGGGAGCCTGCCCAGCGCCGGCCGGTCCGGCACCCGCCACGGGCAGCATGGCGGGCGTGACACCGGCGAGCTCAGGCGCCACGGCGGTGGTGGCGGTGGCCCCGGCCGCCCGGCCGCCCCGGCCGGCCGGCGGACCAGTGGGTCCGGTAAGCGCTCGCACCGTGCGCAGGTCGGCCTGCTCATGGCGCCGGTGGTGGTCGTCATCCTGGTCGTGGCCGTGATCGTCTACCTCGGCAGCAGGCCGCCGACTGCGGCCAGTCACGCGGCACCCCCGGCCACCCACCCGGCCGGGGTGTCACCCAGCCCGACGCCGACCCTGGGGCCGTGGAAGAACATCACCAGCCAGACCACCGACCCGCAGCCGCTCACCATCGGTGAGCTCTTCCCGGCGCACTACACCGTCGGTGCCGGCGGCACCAGGACGGTGGAGAAGGTCCTGACCAAGTGCACCAGGGCCGTGATCGGTTCCGCTCTCCAGACGGCGGTGCGCAAGGCCGGCTGCACCCAGGTCATGCGGGCCAGCTACCTGTCCGCCAGCCGGAAGATGATGGCCACCATCGGTGTCTTCAACCTCGTCGACGTCACCGCCGCCGTGAAGGCCGGGCAGGCTTCCGGCGCCTCCGATTTCGTCCGCCAGCTGCCCGGCCGCAAGGGCCCGACCCACAACCTCAGGAAGGGGACGGGGCTGGAAGAGGCCGAGGTCAAAGGCCACTACCTGATCCTGATCTGGGCCGAGTTCGCGAACCTGCACGCGCCATCGGGCGGCAAGCAGCGCAAGGAACTGGCGAAGTTCTCGGCGGACCTGTTCTCCGGCACCGCCAACGTGAGCCTGACCAGCCGGATGGTCACCGGCCAGCCACAGACCCCGTAGCCGTTCCAGCCAGCCGGTCAGATCACGCCGGTCAGATCACGCCGGTCAGATCACACGGTGCGGCCGGGAGCCGGCCGTGTCTGGCGGGTGGTGGCCGCCCGGGTGGACAGCTGGCCCGGCGGTGGGTAACCGACCTCCTCCAGGCACAGGCCGTGCGGCGCGACCACCGGCACGCCGGGGTCGCGTCCCCCGGCGGCGAGCACCTGGGCGGGCCATGCCACCGGCTTTGTCCCCGCGCCGACCCGGAGCAGCGCGCCGACCAGCGCACGCACCATGTTGTGGCAGAACGCATCCGCCACCACGGTCGCCATCGCCAGCGAGGGGGAAGGCCGCGACCACTCCAGCCGGAGCAGTTCCCTGACCGTGCTCGCGCCCTCGCGGCGGCGGCAGAACGCGGCGAAGTCGTGCTCGCCCAGGCACGCCCGGGCCGCCTCGTTCATGGCGTCGATGGCGAGCCGGCGGGGGTACCAGAGGGTCTCGTGCCGCCGCAGCGGGTCTGCCCCGGCCGGCTCGTCACAGACCCGGTAGGCGTAGCGACGCCAGAGGGCGGAGAAGCGGGCATCGAAACCCGCCGGGGCCTCGGCGATCCGGCTCACCCGGACGTCGGGCGGGAGGATCCCGGACAGCCGCCGCTGGACGGTGTCCGCGGCCGCCGCCCAGCACTGGGCCGTCAGGTCACAGTGGGCGACCTGGCCACGGGCGTGGACACCGGCATCGGTCCGCCCGGCCACGGTCAGCTGCGGCGGCTCCGGGAGGCGCAGCACCCGGCCGAGGGCGTCCTCCAGCGTCTGCTGGACGGTCCGCCGGCCCGGCTGGCGCGCCCATCCCGAGAAGCCGGATCCGTCGTACCGGATATCGATCCGGACCCGGATCATCCCAGGTCACCCTTCTGGGGAAGAAAACAGCCCGGCAGGTGCGAGCCGGCCGGGCACACGAACCGCGCGGGAGCGAGAGCAGGCTGGGCAGGAGGGCTGCCCGCCCTCCTGCCCAGCGCCGTCTCAGGCGCCGTCCTCCGCGTCCTTGGCCTCAGCGGAGTCCTCGGCCTCAGCAGCGTCGTCCACCTCGGCCGCGTCCTCCGCCTGGACCGTGTCCTCGGCGTCCTGCGCACCCGTGTCCTGCGCGACCGTGTCCTGCGCCGGAGCCGGCGCAGCCGCCTTGGCGGGTGCCGCCGCTGGCTGTGCCCGCCGGGCCCGCCGCCGCCGGGGCGAGGACGTGGCTTCCTCGCGGACAAGCTCGATCACCGCGAGCGGGGCGTTGTCGCCCTTGCGCGGCCCGACCTTGGTGATCCGCGTGTATCCGCCGTCGCGGGCCGCGAAACTCGGCCCGATCTCGGTGAACAGTGTGTGCACGACACCCTTGTCGGTGACCACCGTGAGCACCTCGCGCCGCGCGTGCAGGTCACCGCGCTTGGCGAAGGTGATCAGGCGCTCGGCGAACGGCCGCAGCCGCCGCGCCTTGGCCTCGGTCGTGGTGATCTTGCCGTGTTCGAACAGGGCGGTAGCAAGATTCGCCAGGATGTGCCGCTGATGGGCCGAACTGCCACCCAGCCGCGGGCCCTTGGTGGGCGTGGGCATCGAAACGTTCTCCTCGGTTCGCTACCTCGGGGCCGGAGCCGGCCCGTCAGTGCTGCTCGGTTCAGTACTGCTCGGTCTCGACGTAGCTCTCGTCGTCGTCCGCGCTGTAGGAATCCACCGCGCTGCCCGGATCGAACCCGGGCGGGGAGTCCTTGAGCGCGAGCCCCATGTCCGTCAGCTTCTGCTTGACCTCTTCGATCGACTTGGCGCCGAAGTTGCGGATGTCCAGCAGGTCCTGCTCGCTGCGGGCGACCAGCTCGCCGACAGTGTGGATGCCTTCGCGCTTGAGGCAGTTGTAGGAGCGGACGGTGAGCGTCAGCTCCTCGATCGGCAGCGCCAGGTCCGCCGCGAGCGCCGCGTCGGTCGGCGATGGGCCGATGTCGATGCCCTCGGCTTCCACGTTCAGCTCCCTGGCCAGGCCGAACAGCTCGACCAGGGTCTTGCCGGCGCTGGCCACCGCGTCCCGCGGCCGCATCGACGGCTTGGTCTCGACGTCCAGGATGAGCTTGTCGAAGTCGGTCCGCTGCTCGACCCGGGTGGCCTCGACCTTGTAGGTGACCCGCATGACCGGCGAGTAGATCGAGTCGATCGGGACCCGGCCGATCTCCTGCCCGGGCTGCTTGTTCTGGGCGGCCGACACGTAGCCGCGGCCGCGCTCGACCGTCAGCTCCATCTCCAGCTTGCCCTTGCTGTTGAGAGTGGCGATGTGCAGGCCCGGGTTGTGCACCTCGACCCCGGCCGGCGGGGCGATGTCGGCAGCCGTGACCTCGCCGGGGCCCTGCTTGCGCAGGTACATGACGACAGGTTCGTCCTGCTCGGAGGAGACCACCAGCTCCTTGAGGTTCAAGATGATGTCGGTGACATCTTCCTTGACCCCCGCCACGGTGGAGAACTCGTGCAGCACGCCTTCGATCCGGATGCTGGTCACTGCCGCGCCGGGGATCGACGACAGCAGGGTGCGCCGGAGCGAGTTACCGATCGTGTAGCCGAACCCCGGCTCCAGCGGCTCGATGACGAACCTGGACCGGAAGTCGTCGACCGGCTCTTCTGTGAGCGTCGGACGCTGGGCGATGAGCATGTCCTACCCCTTTCCGCGGCGCCCGCTATTTGACGCCGCGATCTGGCCTGACGGCTAAGGGCCGTCCCCGCCCGTACCCGCCCCTTCCGGCGGGCCCGGGCAAGCTCTGGTTACTTCGAATACAGCTCAACGATGAGCTGCTCCTGCACCTGGGTATCGATCTGTGCCCGGACAGGCAGGGTGTGGACGAGAACCCGCATCTTGCCCGGGATGACCTCGACCCAGGCGGGAGCGGGCCGCTCGCCAGCCTCGGCCTTGGCCACCACGAACGGGGTCATCTCCAGCGACTTGGGAGCCACCTCGATGATGTCGCTGCTGCTCACCCGGTAGGAGGGGATGTCCACCTTCTTGCCGTTGACCAGGAAGTGCCCATGCGTCACCAGCTGGCGTGCCATGTCCCGGCTCTTGGCGAACCCGGCCCGGAAGACCACGTTGTCGAGGCGGCTCTCCAGGATCTGGAGCAGGTTCTCACCGGTCTTGCCGCGCTTGCGGGTGGCTTCCTCGTAGTAGCCGTGGAACTGCCGCTCCAGGATGCCGTAGATCCGGCGCGCCTTCTGCTTCTCCCGGATCTGGAGCAGGTACTCGCTCTCCTTCGGCCGGTTGCGCCCGTGCTCACCGGGCGGGTAGGGCCGGATCTCGATCGGGCACTTGGGCGAGTCGCACTTGGCGCCCTTCAGGAACAGCTTCATCTTCTCGCGGCGGCACAGCTTGCAGTCGGCGCCGGTGTATCGAGCCATCTGTCGTTACTCCTCAGACCCGGCGGCGCTTCGGCGGCCGGCAGCCGTTGTGCGGAACGGGGGTCACGTCCTGGATCGAGCCGACCTCCAGGCCGGTCGCCTGCAGGGACCGGATGGCGGTCTCCCGGCCCGATCCGGGGCCCTTGACGAACACGTCTACCTTGCGCATCCCGTGCTCCATGGCCCGCCGTGCCGCCGCCTCGGCCGCCATCTGGGCGGCGAAGGGGGTGGACTTGCGGGAGCCCTTGAAGCCGACCTGGCCCGAGGACGCCCAGGAGATGACGTTCCCGATCGGGTCGGTGATGGAGACGATGGTGTTGTTGAACGTGCTCCTGATGTGGGCGTGCCCGTGGGCTACGTTCTTGCGTTCCTTGCGGCGCACCTTCTTGGCGGCGCCGGTGCGGCTCTTCGGCGGCATCTGCTTCCTGTTCGCTGGAGGTCGTCGGTTCGCGGGTGAGCGCGAACTACTTCTTCCCGGCCTTCTTCTTGCCGGCCACGGTCTTCTTCCGGCCCTTGCGGGTACGGGCGTTGGTCTGTGTGCGCTGGCCGTGCACGGGCAGCCCGCGCCGGTGGCGGATGCCCTGGTAGCAGCCGATCTCCACCTTGCGCCGGATGTCGGCCTGCACCTCGCGGCGCAGGTCACCTTCGACCTTATAGGTAGCCTCGATCCAGTCACGGAGCCTGACGAGGTCGTCATCGCCGAGATCGTGGACCCGGGTGTCGCCGCTGACGCCAGTGGCCTTCAGCGTCTGGAGCGCGCGGGTGCGCCCGATCCCGTAGACATACGTAAGGGCGACCTCAAGGCGCTTGTCGCGCGGGAGGTCAACGCCAACCAAACGTGCCATCTGAGGGCAGTTCTCCTTCATGCCGGGGAGGTCTGGCACACCGCGTCCCCGCCCCTGCCCGGGCGGGCCCCGGCCTCCTTCCGGGGGTGGCCCTTACCAGGCTTAGCTGGTAAGGGCTGCGGTGCGCGTCGGGTTGCGCCGTCAGCCCTGGCGCTGCTTGTGCCGTGGATCGGTGCAGATGACCATGACGCGGCCGTGCCGGCGGATGATCCGGCACTTGCTGCAGATCTTCTTCACACTCGGCTTGACCTTCATCGTGGTTTCTCCTTCGCCGCCCGGGCCGTGGCCCGGGCGGAAACTGCTGGTGTTCGTCGGGGGATCGCGGCGTGCCCGCCCCGGTCCCTTACTTGT
>DATKRG010000158.1:0-2256 GCA_035532275.1 Streptosporangiaceae bacterium
GCCATCAGCACCATTTTGGCGTAAAGTCAGAGGTGATCCCGATTCCTTCCTGTATCGGATCCGGCCCCGCCAGGTTTGCGCACCCGGCGGGGTCGCTGGTTTGCGGGCCGGATCCGCGCCGGGCAGGCTGAGCCCATGTCACCGGCGCACCCGGCTGCGGCAACCGCTGCGGTAACCACCGTGGCAACAAGTGAGGGGGCCGCCGAGGCCGCGACCATCGAGCGGGCCCTCCGGGCCGCGGGCTCCCCCGAGCGGGCCGCCGGCTCACAGGCCTACCTCAAGAGCAGCCTGGAGTTCACCGGCACCACGGTCCCGGTGGTTCGCGCGCTGCTGCGGTCCTGGCGCCGGGACCGGCCCTACCTGACCCGCGACATCCTGCTGCCGGTGGTCACGGCCCTGTGGTCCCCGGTCTTCGAATGCCGGCTGTCGGCTGTCCTGCTGCTGACCGACCGGCGGCGGCTGCTGACCGCGGCCGACGGCGGCCTGGTGGAGGACCTGCTGCGCGAATGCGGCACCTGGGCCCTGGTGGACCCGCTAGCCGCCGACGTGATGGGCTCGCTCGTCGAGCGTTATCCCGAGCTCGCCGCCGCTCGATCGCTGGTCCAGCGGGACAAGCTGCTGGCGGCCTACCGGTCCGGCCACTCCCGCAAGGCCGGGTAGGGACCCAGCTCCGGTACCTGCCAGGACTCAGTGGCCGCCAGCAGATCGGTCACGAGGGCCGTGAGGGCCGGCAGCTGACCGGCCGCGGTCAGCTCCGCGGCCAGCACCCGCCAGCGGTGCCGCAGCAGCTGCCGCGCGCCGGGCGCGGGCCGGTCATCGTCGAGCGGCGCGTTGCCCGCCAGCGCGCGATTCAGCAGCCACCCCATGGAGTTCATCGTCCACGCGGCCATGGCCTGCGCCACCCCGCGCCGCCAGACGGCTTCGTCGGCCAGGTCGGCGTGCACGCGGGAGGCCTCGGACCGGTAGGCGGCCTCAGCCTGCGCCGCCAGCCCGGCCGGCAGCCGGAACACGCAGCAGCAGGTGCTGAACGGCATCCGCAGATAGGCGGCGTCGAAGAACACCGAGTGGAAGCCGGCGTCCTCGAAGTCGACGAAACGAGCGCCGTCCGACGTCATCAGGTTGTTGTCCGGGCACGCGTCGCCCGGCGAGAACACGCGGTAGCGCGTTGCCCGCGCCAGGCCCGCCACCGTTTCCAGCTCCGCGGCCAGCCCGGCCGGCTCGGGCACGCCGAGCAGGGCCGCTCGCGCGGCCACCCCGCGAATCCGGTCGCCCAGCTCGGCGAAGAACCGGTTTGGGGGCCGGCCGTCCAGCTGCCGGGCCAGCAGCCGCGCATGCTCGCTCTCCCGGTAGCCGGCGTGCACCGCCATCCGGCCGAGCGCTCTGGCCCAGGACAGCAGGGCGGCGGCCGCCGCCTCCGCCGGCCCGTCGAGCAGCAGGTCCGCCAGGCTCGCGGCACCGCCCAGATCGGACATCACGACGGTCAGTGTCGCCGCGTCGGCGGCCAGCAGCCGGGGGCCGAGGCCGGATCCGCCGGCCAGCTCCAGGCCGGCCGCCTCCGCGGCGAAGCTGCCCGGCCCGTAGTCGTCGCGCGGGTAGGTCTTGACCACCACCGTCGCGCCCGCGCCATCCTGACAGCGCAGCACGGCCGACCGCTCGCTGCCCGCGAGCGGGACCGGGTCGGTGAGCGGTCGGCGCAGCGCCGCCGACCCAGCGGCGAGCGCGGCGGCTACGGCGGGCGGCGGTGTCACGAACACCTACCCAACCATCGCGATCGGCCCCCCAGTGCGATAACGCAAGAACCGGCTTACTCCAGCTCCCCCGCGCCGGACCCGGCGGCGGGGCCGGGGCGGGCTCCGCCCCCGCCGCCGGGTCCGGGCGTGCCAGGTCGCGATCCCGATCAGGATGACGCCCGTGATCGCGTGGTAGCGGATCTTCGTCCGGTCGGCGATCTGACGGGGGCGCCGGATCTGGCCGGGCCGGGCGGGTGCGGTGGCTTCGCTCACTGACACCGGCTCCCATTCACGCCAGGTGGCCAGCCGCGACTCGGGTCGATTTCCGCGCGCTAGCCGTTGCCGGCGCCGGGGACCACCAGGCCCGACTCGTAGGCGAGGATCACCGCCTGGACGCGGTCTCGCAGGCCGAGCTTGAACAGCACCGAGCTGACGTGCGACTTCACCGTCTGATCCGCCAGGCAGAGCCGCCGGGCGATCTCCCCGTTGGCCAGCCCGGCGGCCACCAGCAGCAGCACCTCTCGCT